>JASHSD010000683.1 GCA_030036985.1 Bryobacteraceae bacterium | reverse complement strand
TGCCGGTCATTTTGCTCAACAGCTCGGCTGTTTCGACCTGGTTCGGTGCAAACGCGATCCGGACGTGACAGTTCGACACAATGCTTTCGTTCTGCCCGTACGCATCGACAATCTGGCGGATATCCTGCGTGATGAGATACGCCTTCAGCCCGTATCCGGCCATGTAGGAGAGCGCGTCGGCGAAGATTTCCATTCGGTTCAGCGAGGGGAATTCGTCGATCAGCAGCAGCAGCTGGTGCTTGTTCACCTTCTGCCTCGCGCCATCAAAGACCATCTTTTCTGCCAGGCGGTTGACAACCATGGTGAACATCAGCCGAATGAGCGGTCGCAGCCGGATTTTGTCGGAGGGTGGAACGACCAAGTACAGGGAAATCGGCCGCGGGTGATTCACAAGCTCCGAAATTGTGAAGTCGCTCGCCGATGTGTTCCTCGCGACCAACGGATCGCTGTATAGCGTGAGCGCCGTCTTGGCGGTGCTCAGAACTCCGCCGAAGTCACGTTCCTCTTTGTCGAGCATCTCCTGCACTTTTTCCCTCACCACGGGGTGTGTCGCGGTTTTTTCGCCGGTTGGCATTCGCCAGTCATGCGGGTAGCCGGGATCATGGGGAAAGTTCAGCAGTTCACCGAGCGTGTCCCGAAAGCTCGAACCGGGGGTGGTGAATACATGAGCAAGATCGGCGAGTGAGGCGACGCGCCGTTGCAGTGCCTTTTCGTAGCAGACATGGAGGATCATGCCGGTAGTGATCGACGCCGCGGCGTCCTGCCAGTACCGTTCCTGCGGGCTGTCCTCGCCCGTTCGCACGATCATGTTGGCGATGTTTTGCGCGTCCGATACATCACGCGGCGTATAGAGCCGAACCTCCGAAAGAGGATTGAACCGGGAACTCCCGTTTTCTTCCACCGGGGAGAACTTGAAGCAGAGGTGACCCTGCTGGGCCCGAAAGCCGGCGGTCTTCGCCCAGTTCTCACCTTTGATGTCGTAGATCACCGCCGATTCCGACCAGGCGAGAAGGGTGGGGATGACCAGTCCCACACCTTTGCCGGATCGGGTCGGCGCGAATGCCAGCACATGTTCCGGCCCGTGGTGGCGAAGATACTGAAGCCGTTGCGAACCCTCCCGACGCCATGCGCCCACATAGACGCCCTGGTTGGCATCCATCAGACCCGTGGCGCGGACATCATCCTCCGTCGCCCACCTTGCCGAACCGTGAAGATCATCCGCGTTTTGCATCAAACGGCGGGATCGGCGACCAGCCGCCGCATAGAACAACCCGACGCAGAGGATGCTGCCGGCAAACACGATCATTTCTCCCTCGAAGAGAGGCTTGCGCACTCGAGGGTCCTGCGCCGTCGAATTGTGGAATCCCCAGACCATCCAGGCGAAGGGTTCGTAGATGCGGGCGCCGCTCTTCACCTGAAACGCCGGTTCACCGAGAGCGCTCTGATATTGGAATCGCGCGGCGACGTATTGGGTTGCCGCAAAACTCACCGCGACCAGCATCACCAGACCGAAGACACTCGCCCGCCAGTTGTAGCTGCCGAGGTAGCCGGGCTTGCGTGGTGTTCGATAGAGTTCGGGCTGCCGCTTCATAGGTTCGCTCTTTCCCTCGCCCTCGCTACTCAGCGCCCCAGTTCCTGTGTCTTGGCGCGGGAGCGCAATTCCTTCACGACGCCCTTCGAATTCGAGTAGTTGATCGCGACGTTCTCGCCGACTGCCGGCGAACGGTCGAGCAACTCCTTGGGATGCACGACCGCGGTACGCGCCGACTGGCGCTGGATGACATAAAGGTCCGTGGCCCCGATGATCGGCCCGCGGTAGGTACCGCTTTCGGTCAGCGCCTCAACGGTATGTGCGGATTCGCCGAGCGCGCTCGCTGCCAACGAATGCGCCGCGGCCATGTCGTCGGACCTGTTCAGTCGCCCGTCGCCTTTCCCTGCCGACTGTTGCGCGCCGAGCGAATCAACGACGCTGCGCTGTTCGGTCCCGTTTTGTTTCAGTTCGACGTTCAGCGTGCCGGCGCCAGGCTCGACCCGCGCCGCGACGGTGCTCGACTCGCGCAGCTCGCCTTCGCCAGTGCTGGCGAACTCGACCTCATCCTCCCGGTCGCGCTCAAGCTGTTCAGTCTGCTCTTCGCGCTCGGCTACCCCGACTCCCGGCTCCGCAACTCTGGGGCCTGCGGCCAGGGACTCGTCCGCGATCGAGCGGTCCCGTTCGAGCGCCAGAAGGAAGTCCGTCGCCGCGGATGCATCGTGCGCCGCCCGAAAGATCTCATTCTTGTCGCCGCGGAGGGTTTGGATCCACGACGCAACGTACGAGGCGTGTTGTTCGGGATCATGCGGAATCCCGCGCTCCGCCGCCAGGAACACGCTGGCGAGTTCTGCCCGTAGTTCCTCCCTGGCGTAATTCTCGTCGCCGAACCGGTACGATTCGTTGAGCGTTGCTCGATTCAGCCGCGACGGATGGCCGGTGGCATGAGCAAGCTCATGAAGCGCCGTTCCGTAGTATCCGGCTGCATCCTTGAACGCCTCCTTCGGGGGGAGGTGAATACTGTCGCTCGCCCGGTTGTAAAAGGCCCGATCCGCCTGGTCGTGGTTGATCGCGACACCGGAATGGTCGAGGATTCGTTCCCCTGAGTTCACAACCTGAAACGGCGTCGGCCGGTTCGGCCGGTACTCCGGAACACCGTCAATCTGGCGGGCATTGAAAACTGTGAACACACGATGAATCAGCCGTGTTTCGCCCTTTTTCCCTGCATCGCGGGCGCGGTCGCTGTCGCCCTCGCTAGGCGACGCGTCTTTCTGCGCTGGCTTCGCCTCCCAGAATTCGATCTGCGTTCCCTTTTCGCCGCGACGCACCTGGCAGCCGTGCTCTGCGGCCTGTTTATAGGTCATCCATCGGGGATCGTCATAACCGCGCTTCAGCGCTGTCGCCATCAAATGGATCGCGTTGCCGCCCCGATAATTTCGGTCGCTGACCGGATTCCGAGGCATGGCCATCGATGCTTCGGCGGGGTTCCAGGGTTTCTGCCACGGAGCCGCGCCTTTTTCAAGCATCGCGATGATCTGGTCCGTAACTTCCTGGCGGAAGTCGCGGCGCTCCGGCGTTACGGACTGGGTAGATAGGGGATCAGTGGTGGTAGCTGTAGCCATTACCGACCTCCGTCCCCGTCCGGTTCGTTCCTGTCGAACCCGGATTCCGGCGTTTCGCCCTCGAAGCCGGACCCGGCCAACGGCTCGCCACCGATCAGGTCGAGCGCTGCGCTGTTGTTGCGTTCATAATCCTTTGGATTCTGCATGTTGCCTCCCGCCGTGCCTGAAATCCGAATCAGGCCCTCTAAGTACTAAGGGCCTGCCAAAGGCACTTTGGGACGCGGAGGCCGAAATTTTTCTGAGAGACCTCAACCGGAAGTGTGAGAAATCGCCGTTTTGAGCCTTCGCCCGATGGTGGTCTTCCCCCCGCCTCACTCGAGTGAGCAGTCCCCTCACAGCTTGAGTCTTCTCGGACGGCCCAGTGCAGGCCACGGAGATCGCCGATGAAATGGGCGGTTGCCGTCGAGTAGACGATTCGTGGTGTGCCGCTCCGCCCAATGTCCGAGAGGCCGGCGAGCCAGACTGAAGCCCGCCCGCCCCTTCCCCAACCCCCGTTCGAGACGACCGCCGCCCACTTGACAGAGTGCCGGATTTATCGGAAGCCGGAAGGCCAGGCGGCGAGACTGGTAGCCGGAGGCACCGCTCCGGGCCCCGAGACGTTTGAGTAGCGAGGGCTGGTACCGGTACCGCTCTCTGCCAAACCACTTGACTTGCGGTCGAGGGACAAGTACCCTCGAGTTTCCCCGGCTTTCGGCTGCAAAAACCACTGGAACATCCTAAAAATACGCCTCGTCGGGGGAATCTGTGGGTGATTTGACTGCTTCAGCGGGATTGATGACGGAGGAAGATTCGGAGTTTCCGGCAGGTCGCATCGAAGGAGCGCTGCAGCAGTTCCTCTGATT
>JASHSD010000682.1 GCA_030036985.1 Bryobacteraceae bacterium | reverse complement strand
CAGCATTTCGAAGATCAGGCCGGCGTTCCGGGTGTTCTCGGCCAGCGATTCACGCAGGGCGGCCGGGAACGAAAGCTGTTCCGTCTTGATATTGAGCTTCAGATCGGTGAGCACGCCGATCATCCAGCGGGGAGTGTTGTCGGGGTTGCTGTAAACCGGGTTGATGGTAACCGTATGGGAGACGCCGTCCCGAAGGTATTCAATCGCCACCGGTTTGCCGCCGCTGCGGCGAATGGTTTCCTGCAATGTATCCCGGGTGCGTATGGGCGTGCCGTTGATGCGGACCAGCAGGTCGCCCTTCTTCAGACCGGCTTTCGCGGCGGGAGAGCCGGGGCTGAGCGACACCACCTCGACTTGGTTCTCGCTTTCCCAACCAGCCGACCCGACGCCTTCATTCGGATCGAGCACCGGGGTGACATTTACCGTGAAACGATGACCGGCGCGCTCTAGGGTGACAACCATCGGCAGCCCGGTGCTTTCGATTTCTTTGGTGGCGATGTCTTCCCAATCGGGATCGTTTTTGCCGTCGAGACGAACGATTTTGTCCCCGACCTGAATGCCGGCCTTCGCGGCAGGAGATCCGGGTGTGACGCGGCCGATGACCGCGCCGCCATTGTTCACGACCTTTTCGTAAGAGAACATGAACAGGCCGGTCAGAACCGCGACCGCCAGGACCACGTTCATAAAAGGCCCGGCAAAGAGCACGATCAGGCGCTGCCAGCGCGGTTTGTTGGAGAAGGTGCGGGGGTCGTTACGAATTTGTTCGGCGACCGCTGTCTCTTCGTCTGTTTTCGCGGAGTCGGTTTTCGCCAGCGGCGAGCTGAAATTCTCGCCGGGCTGCTCACCGGCCATCTTGACGTATCCGCCGAAAAGGAAGAGAGAAAAACGGTAGTCGGTTTCACCGCGGCGAAAGCCGAACAAACGGGGGCCGAAGCCGAAGCTGAACACTTCGACCTTCACATCAAACGCGCGCGCGGCCCAGAAATGTCCCAGTTCGTGCACCAGGATCATGACCCCGACCAGCACCAGCAACCACCAGATGTTCAGCAGAAACGCAGGAACCATTTGTCGTTTTTTACACCTTCGCTGGTTTTACACCTTCGCCGGTTCTTTACCGGGCGCGAGCGCCGTTCGCTGCTTTGCAATCACGTCGAGGGCCACCCGGCGCGCGGAACTGTCAACAGTAAGTATGTCATCAACCGTCGAGGGTTGCGTGTGAGGCATCCGCTGGAGGGTGTCTTCCACCACGCGGGCGATACCCGGAAAATTAATCCGGCCCTGCAGGAACGCCTCGACCGCAATTTCGTCCGCGGCATTGAGGACGCATGTGTCGGAACCTCCGTTGCGTTGCGCCTGGTACGCCAGGCCGAGCAGCGGAAATTTGGCGAAATCGGGCGGATGGAATTCCCACTTGCGCGCCTCGGTCCAATCGATTTTCGGCACGGGCGCCTGCGCGCGCTCCGGCCAAGTAAGCGCGTACTGAATCGGCATGCGCATGTCGGTGGCGGAAATCTGCGCGATGACGCTGCCGTCGTTGTATTCGACCATGGCGTGAACTGTCGATTGAGGATGCACCACGACCTCGACATCGTCCGGCGCGAAATCGAACAGCCAACAGGCTTCGATGACTTCGAAACCCTTGTTCATCAGGGTCGCCGAATCGATGGTGATGCGATTCCCCATCTTCCATGTCGGATGATTCAGGGCGTCGGCGGGCGTCACCCATGCGAGCGCCTCTTTCGGCGTGTTGCGGAAAGGGCCGCCGGAAGCCGTCAGAATGAGCTTGGCAGCTTCCCGCCGAAGGCCCGCGCGGAGGCACTGGTGCGCGCCGTTATGCTCGGAATCGACCGGGATGATTTCGGTGTTGTGGCTGCGAGCTGCGTCCATGACCACTTTGCCGCCGGAAACCAGCACCTCTTTGTTGGCCAGACCGACGCGCTTGCGGGCGCAGACGGCGGCAAAGGTAGCCGGAAGGCCGGCGACGCCGACAATCGACGACATCACGGTGATGACTTCAGTCGCTGTCGCGATCTGAATCAGGGCCTCGGGACCGGTCAGGATTTCCGGAATCCCGGAATCGGAAAGCAAATCGCGCAGGCGATCCACGTCCTGGGAATCCTGAACAACGACAACTTCAGGATTGAACTCGCGGATCTGTATCGCGAGGAGTTCGATATTGCGTCCGGCGGCGAGCGCGAAGATGCGGAATCGGTCTCGATTCTGCCGGACTACATCGAGCGTGTTCGTTCCGATTGAGCCGGTGGAACCGAGAACGGTGATCATGCGGCGATATGTAGGAAGGGGAAGGGCACAACGATCATATCATGCGCGGTTGACGAGGCTGTGGGAAGCGGCGAGACCATTCGAAGATCCCTTGGCTCTTTTTGAAAAACCCTCGCGGGTTTGAAGCAACCCTTGCGGGCGCCGGGGAGGTTGCTTCAGGGGTCTTTCAGTTTAGAGGTTAGTCTCGCTTTGGTGGGAGTTACTATTCCTCCCCGGCTTGATTCCAATAATAGAATAGATAGGTTTTGGAATCAACCAATTTTTGTATGCAAATTTTGGATAGGTACGATTTCTCACATTAATTATGGACCTCGACCCCGGTCATTGCCTCCATCACCTTGATTGTAGAGCAGATATCCTCATCGCCGTGGCCTTCCGCGATGGCCGCCTGAAAGATCTGCCGGCTCAAACCGGTCAGTAGCAGGGGCACGTTCAGCTCCTGAGCCGATTCGAGCATCAGTCCCATGTCCTTGTGCATCCACTTTACGGAAAAGTTGGTGGCGAAGTCGCGGCGGAAGATGAACGGGGCTTTGTAGTCGATCAGGCCGGATTTGGCGGCGCTGTTAGAGAGGATATCGAGCATCAGCGCGGGATCGACGCCTGCTTTCGTGCTCAATACGATGCCCTCGTTGAAAGCCTGCAGGAGATTCGACAGCACCAGGTTTTGCGTGAGTTTGGCGTGCAGGCCCATGCCGGGGCCGCCACAAAAATAGAGCTTCTTGCCCATGATTTCGAGCCAGGGGCGGACGCGCTCGAAGACCTTCTGGTCGCCGCCGATCATAAAGGTGAGCGTGCCGTTGATGGCTCCGGGGGTGGATCCGGTGCAGGGGGCGCCGAGAAAGTCGATTCCCACCTTGGCCAGTTCCCCGTGAACGTGGCGGCTGGAGGACGGGCTGACGGTGCTGGCGTCGACGATCACCGAGCCTTTGCGGGCTCCTTCCTTGAGACCCTGGGGTCCCAGGATCACCTGTTCCGACATGGCGGAATCGCCGACGCAGATGAAGACGCATTCGGCGTGCTGTGCGACCTCGGCGGGCGTGGCGCAGGCTTTGCCGCCCGATTCGGCAGCCAGCTGCTGAGCTTTCGATCCGGTGTTCGACCAGAACGCCACATCGTGCCCGGCCTTGAGAAGATTGCGCGCCATCGGGCCACCCATGAGGCCCAATCCGAGAAAACCCAGTTTTGCCATAAGTCAAGTATTGTATCTTTGTCCTGTGCTGGGAGAGGTATGAGCGTCGAGAGCCTGTTCCTTGAGTGCGCGTGCGACAAGCTGCGCCAATACCGCGACCGCATTGAGTTCTGCGTGGAGAAACTCAGCGACGACCAGATCTGGTCGCGCGGCCACGAGAACGAAAACGCCATCGGAAACCTGATGCTGCACCTTGCGGGAAATGTACGGCAGTGGATTGTTTCAGGTCTGGGCGGAGAGTCCGATCACCGCGATCGGGACGGCGAATTCGACGCGCGGTCGAGATTCGGCAGAGCGGAACTGGTGAGCCGCCTGCGCGATACGGTAGACGAAGCCGTTGCCGTCATCGCGCGGCTGACCACGGAACAGCTGGAGCGAATGTACGATATCCAGATCTATCGCGCGTCGGGCGTGGAAGCGGTGTTCCATGTGGTGGAACACTTCTCCCAACACACCGGACAGATCATCTTCGCGACAAAAATGCTGACCGGAGAAGATCTTGCGTTCTACCCTGAATTGCAGAGAGACGGCGCGGACGCCGCAAGGGCAAATTAAGCGGTCGCGGCCTGCGCCTTACGCGCGGGCTTCTTAGGCGCTTCGGCGACTTTCACCGGAAAGTGCTCGCGCAGCCAGCGATAGATGGACTCTTTCTGGCTTGCGTTAACTACTCTTTGCCAACGGATATCGCCACTCCGCTCGTCATACTCCGCGACAACGTAGGAGTTGCCGGTCAGGACCGAGACCACGGAATCCGGTCTGAATCGGCCACAGTAGTAGGAATCGTTTATTGGCTGGCGATCTTGCATATTCCGATTGTAACAGATATAAGAATTCGCCACTACGATTCTTCATAGCCGGGCGGCAGGGTACCAACCACTACATAATTTCGGTTTTTTGGTGTCCAGATCGCTTTCGGGCTCAAAAACTCAGAGCCAATTGCCCGTCCCGCATGAGGCGTGGCAGGCTGGCGAGCACGGGGGAGCAGGGGCAGGCATAGGCGTTAAAATAACGCTCTACATAAATAAGGTCATCTGCTGCAGATCGTGACTGGCAAGGCGGCGGTTTCGCGGGGAGTTGCGCAAGCGGTCAAGGTTGTCATTATCTCGGATTAACAGCCACGGGCCCTTTCCAGGAACTGCGCTGCGGATGGCCCAGAGTGTCATACGAAAACGGGACCACGGGCTATGCGTGCGCGGATTCTGTTCGGCGGGATCGCAGTTCG
>JASHSD010000056.1 GCA_030036985.1 Bryobacteraceae bacterium | reverse complement strand
GCTGATGAAAGGTATCCTTTACCCTGCCTCGAACGTGGTTTTTCTGGCGCAGGGCACAAACCCCGACAGCGTACCGCCCGACAAGGACCCCTCGGCTGCAGTCAATCCGCTGGCCAGCGCCTATGGCAAATGGGAGGCTGTTCAAAACGCGAGCCTCGCCATGTACGAGGCGGCCAATCTGCTGCTGCTCCCCGGCCGCAAATGCTCAAACGGAAAGCCGGCGCCGATCGGAAACGCGGACTGGCCGAAGTTCGTTCAAGGACTGCGGGAAGCCAGTCTGGTCTCCTACAAGGCCGCACAAGCGAAAAACCAGGATCAGATACTGGATGCCGCGGACAAGCTCACCACCGCGTGCGGAAACTGCCACGACAGGTATCGGGAAAAGGCGAATTTGGCGGACCGCTGCCAGTGAACCGGCCGCGGTAAGGTTACCGGGCAGGTTTGATCTTTCGCGACAGGAGTTGGTAACCCATGATGATGGAGGTCACGGAAAGCGCAAGCCCGCCCAACATAAGCGTAAGAACGACGATATCCCATGCCGGTCGGTAATTATAGAGCCACGGGAAATTGAGCGAATGCAAGCCGTGATACAGCCACCGGGTCATGAATGACGATCGGTCCGAATGCAGGCCGACGATGCGCGCCGTGCGCTGGTCGATGTAGAAGCTGGAGTGATCCGGGTCATTGAACCGCACTAACAGGACCGGCAGCGGAAGGCCGTGGTTGCGGTCGAGGTAATAAGCATCGTAACGGGTCAACATCCGCGATTCCGTTGGAGTCGAAGGCTGCGCCGCGTCAGTAACCATCTTAAGAACCCGGTTCCTGTCGAACTCCGACTCGGGGCTGCCGTCCACGGGAAGAATTTTCGATTCGCCGTTGCCGAGATACGCCCGGTAAATCGGCTTGCCGTCGAATGACGTGAATTCTAGTTCCTTTACATTTGCCCCCGCGAGTTGGGCCAAGGCGGCCTGCGGAGGTTTGGACGCATAGGCAGCCAGATCGAAGCCGCGCGGCCGGAGCGCCGCCTGGATGCGCGCGCCGAGGCTGGGCCCGCCTCCGCGTCCACCGCCGGGACCGGCCGGAGCGCCGGTGAGAAACGGCGGATCCATGGAGAGCATTCCGCTGAAAGACCATGTGCAGGCGAGGATTCCGAAGAATAACCCCAGGATCATATGCAGGCGCTTCTGACCTGTATAGGGGACGTGGGAGGGAGCGCCGCGATATTGAAACCGCCCGGATGGCGAGTACATGGAGATTCCCACGATCAGTCCGAGCAGCGCCACGATCGTCGCAACTCCGGAGGTCCAGATCACGATGTTCGACCATAGCTTTTGCTGCACTCGAAGAGGCGTGAAGTACAGCCAGTGGGCAATGGGTCCGAGATACGCTCCGATGCGGGAGCCTCTGGTCGTGTACTGAACCACATCGCCCGACGCTCCGGATACGTACACCTGGTTGCCGCCCGGGAAGGAAAACTTCCACACAGGCCGGAGGTTTCTCAGGCCCGCCCCGAGGGTCCATTGATCGACTTTGGTCACCTCCTCTACTTGGAGCGGGCCTGCGCGCGGGGATACCCACTCAGATGCAATGCGCTGGGCCATATCGCGCGAGACCGGGCCCGGCGGCGTTCCGTCATCGGCATAGATTCGGGCCGGGGCGTTTCCACCCCGCCCGCCACGTCCGGCTCTCCGGCCACCACGCCCGCCGCCTCCGGCCACGAACGTGTAGAGTGGCCGACCGTCAAATATTGCCAGCCGGACTCCTCCGGGAGAACGATCCCGCCCCAGTTTGGCCCAGGCATCTTCCGGAGACAACCGAATCGTGGAAGCATCGAGGGCGCGCGACCTCTGCAGCCGATCCTCCTGGCTCACGCTTGGGTAGTCGTAATACATCATGAAGATGCCTGAGAAAAACCACCAGGCGAAGAGCAGGCAGAAGGCCAGCCCCATCCAGCGGTGGCAAAAAATGGCGATCTTTCGAACTCCGCGGATCAAGGCCCTCATATGCGCAGAGAGAGAATACCATTCGGGCAGGCCAAGGTGTCGTTTATCGCGGTCAAGTTGCGGTCATTGACGTGTCAAGCGTGCGGAGTCCGCGCCCGGATCGGTACGAATTCGAGGCTCATCGGCATAGTCCGAATTCCCAGTGAACTCTGGCTCCAAAAATCGACACCGGCCCGCGGTCACGATTGAACGCGGGATTCTCGACAAACTGGTAGTCCAGCGTGAGATGGGTTTTTTTCCAGACCTCGAAATCGTAGTAGGTTTCGAGGACCTTCTCCCAGCCGTAGTTCAGTCCGCCGTCGCCGTCGATTATGTCTTCGCCGCCGGCTTCGAGAAACTTTTGGTTGGCGCGCGAAGCGCCGCCGAACACAACGCCGACGCCTATGGTATCGCCGGGGCGATGCCATAGGTCGCCCTTAAGGCTTAAGCCCAGCGACGCGGTGTAATCGATATCGGTGAACGTCCAGGCGTCCTGTTGGCCGTCGTTCCAGCCAAGGCGTGAAAAGACGCCTGCGTATCTGCCGATTTCCTGTTCCCAGTTTAGTCCAAAACCATACTTATACTGATAGGAACGCAGCGAGTCGGGAATGTCAGCGCCCGCCCCCGCGGGCGGGTCGGGCCCGGGCGGATTGGCCAGCAAATATGCCGTCGCCACGCCGTAGTTGACGAAGTCCGCTCGATCCAGCCAGCTTAAAAACCGAACGGTCCCAGGATGACGATCGAATGTGTAGCGGCGCTCCAGTTCCGCGGCCATCGCCCACGACTTCAGAAAAGGGCCATAGGCGCCGCGCGCGGGCCACATCAGATACTGATCGTCCCCCGTAAAACCGTTCTTCACGTCAGGCATCTGAAAGAACGTGTAACGCAAAGCCCAGTGAGGCTGATTCAAATCTATTGCAACACCCGTGCTGAACCCGACAGTATCCTGGCCATAATCGAAACTCGGGTTAGCCATGAGGCCCCAGTTCATGAATTGAGTGTGCGAATCCCCCCCATAACTGTTCAGGTCGACGATGTCCTCCGGGGAGAAGCGGCCGGCGGTAATTGTGAGCCAGCGGATGTCGCGCTTGCCGGCAAGGGCAAAATGGCCGTCGGAAACATCCTCCTGTTCGCCGCCCAACCCGATGGTTTGCCGGATGAAGAGGTGCGACAAAGTGCCGTTGGGAACCTTAGTGCCGGCCTTAAAGGCATCGCCGTTAGGGAAGTCTTCGATGCCAAAGGTCTGGCTCAGGCCGAAGCCCTGCCACATCAGCCCGTCCACATGCGCCTCGGCGCCTCGCCACAACCGCACGCCGGAATAGACGTCGAAGGTCACCGTTTGCTGGATCTGGGCCCGGCTGCTCAGGCTGTTGGGGCCGGAATACTTCGCGGAAAAACC
>JASHSD010000681.1 GCA_030036985.1 Bryobacteraceae bacterium | reverse complement strand
TACTTTGCGGCGATGGGCATCCCTTTGCTGCAGGGCCGCGCCTTCACCGACGCCGATGCGGCGCAGCATTCGAACGTGATGATCGTGAACCGAAGCTTCGTGCGCCGGTACTTTCCGGGTCAGAGCGTCGTGGGAAAACAGTTGCGCCTTCCGGGTCCGGGGCAGAACCCAGTCTCGGCGACGATTGTTGGCGTGGTGAGCGACGTGCGCCAGTCGAGCCTTGAGGCAACGCCTCCCATGCAAATGTACACGCGGATGGGAGCGGCGTCCGGCGCCTTCGTGGTGGTGCGAACCAGCCTCCCGGCGGATCGCCTGGCCGGGAGAATGCGCGACGTCATTCGCAGTCTGGATCCCGCGGCGGCAGTGGATGACGTTCGCACCATGGGCGAACGCATTGCCGCGGCCACGTCCGGGCGCCGCTTTCAGACGTTTCTGGTGACCGCGTTCGGCGCCGTCGCGCTGTTTCTTTCGCTCGTGGGCCTGTACGGGTTGATGGCTTATACCGTACAGCGCAGAACCGCCGAAATCGGTATCCGCATGGCCTTGGGTGCGCAGCGGTCGAGCGTCATGCGGCTCGTGCTGAGGCAGGGCCTGAGCCTCGCGCTGGGCGGGCTTGCTTTCGGGTTTTTGTGCGCCTGGGGTCTGACCCGATTGATGCGCAGCCTGCTCTTTGAGGTCGCGCCTGGCGATCTGCCGACTTACCTGGCAGTGGCTCTGTTGTTCTGCGCGGTTGCATCACTGGCATGCTTCATTCCGGCGCGTCGTGCGACGCATGTGGACCCGATAGTGCTCTTGCGCTACGAATAAGCCGGCTGCCCCGACGGCGATCCTTTTGCTGACCGAAGCACCCAATCGACACACGCAATCGCTACAATTACAGACAGAAAAGAAAATCCGGCCATGACGTTGATCCTCGAGCTTCCCGACAACATCGAGGCCGCACTGAAGGCGCAGGCCAAGGCGCAAGGTGTTTCTGAGGCGGGCTATGTCCGCACGCTGTTGGAGCGCGATCTGACGGGCTCCACAACACGGTCACCGAGTGAACCAAGCTGCGAAGGTTCCGCCAGATGACGCGTTCGCAGCTCGCGGAGCAGCGCATCCGTGAATTGCGTCAAGGAGTTACGCTTGGCGGCATCTCGATAAAGGAACTCATCGAAGAAGGCCGCGAGTAAAAGTGGATTTCATCCTCGACGCTTCCTTTGCGCTGCGCTGGTGCTTCGAGAATGAAGCGACAGCCGCATCCCCAAGCCGGGTTGGCCTGTAAAGTCAGTGCGGTCCTATTCCCGACCAGGCGGACGAAGGCGTCCGCCGCGGTCCGGGGGACCGCCCCCCAAAAATTATGCGGCATTAAGGTTACTAACCTGCGGCGGAATGGCGATCCGCCTCATGCTCAGCTGCCCAGCACTTCCATCATGTCCGGACCGCAGATGCGCGCAAGTTCCGCCTTGAATTCGCGATCCGGCCGTACCTTCGAAGGCACATCGAGTATCACCGAAAAATCCCGCGCCGCCTCAAGCCGCAACCGCACCTGCGTCTCGCCGGGCTTGCGTTCAAACAATCGACGCAGCTCGGCGGCGCGATCCATCCCGTTGCGTCCCACAAACACTTTCACGCTGATCAGACTCGGCAGCGGCACGCGCGCGACATCCAGCGGCACGATTTCCTGCACCGAAACCTTCGTCGGATTGCCTTCTTCCGGCAGCGCCGACCCACGCACGAGCACAGCCTGGTCCTCAATCAACGACGGCGCGAGACGCTCATATTGCGTGGTGAAAACCATGGCATCGATGCTGCCGTCGCGGTCCTCAAGCGAGAAAGACGCCCAGGGTTTCCCCTCGCGGTTGCGGCGCTTCTGCACGCCGGTAATCATGCCGCAGAGCGCAACCTCCGCGCCTTTTTCCAGATTCTCCAGCTTCGTCGAATCGTGTGTGGCCAGTTCCGCGATCTTCTCTTCGTAGTTGTCGAGTGGATGCCCGGTAATGTAAAACCCCAGCAGTTCCTTCTCGCCCTGCAGCTTCTCTTTGAGAGTCCAATCGTTGGCCTTGGGCAGCGCCGGCTCGGGATGCTCCGCAGGGCTGTCCCCAAACATGCCACCGAACAGACCCGCCTGACCGCTGTCGCGATCCCGCGCCGCGCGCGTTCCGGATTCGATCGCAGCATCAAGCGCGAGCAGCAATTGCGCGCGTGTGCCCTGCAGCGAATCCATGGCGCCCGCCTTGACCAGGCTCTCCATCACGCGGCGATTGATGGAAGCCATATCGGCATGTTCGCAGAACTGATAAATCGAGCGGAACCGCCCCAGCTCCGCGCGAGCTTTGAGAATCGCTTCCACCGCGTTCTGCCCGACATTCTTCACCGCGCCGAGCCCGAAGCGAATGGCGTCACCCTTCTCGTCTGTCACCGGCGTAAACGTGTATTCGCTCGCATTCACATCCGGCGGCAGCACCCGGATATTCATTTCGCGGCATTCGTTGATGTACTTCACCACTTTCGCCACGTTCCCGGTTTCCGAAGTCAGCAGCGCGGCCATGAAATCCACCGGATAGTGCGCCTTGAGATAAGCCGTAACGAACGCCAGAAACCCGTACGCGGCGGAATGCGATTTGTTGAAACCGTAGCCCGCGAACTGCTCCATCAGGTCGAATATTTTTTCGGCCTTCTTCGCCGGATGGCCGCGCTCGTCCGCGCCTTTGAGAAAGCGCTCGCGCTGCTTCGCCATCTCCTCGGCCTTCTTCTTGCCCATGGCCCGGCGAAGGATATCGGCGTCGCCCAGCGAATAACCCGCCAGGCGGCTCGATATCTGCATCACCTGCTCCTGGTAAAGGATCACGCCATAGGTCTCGCTGAGAATGTCCTTGAGCTCCGGCAGATCGTACTGAATGGCTTTGCGGCCATGCTTGCGCTCGATGAAATCGTCAAGCATGCCGCCCTGAATGGGACCGGGCCGATAGAGCGCATTCAGCGCAGTCAGGTCGTCGATGCGAGTGGGCTGATAGCGGCGCAGAATATCGCGCATGCCTGGCGATTCGAACTGGAACACGCCGCTGGTGAACCCCTTGCTGAAGATTTCGTAAGCCGCGGGGTCGTCGAGCGGCAGATCCTCGGGAACGATGCGAACGCCGTGGCGCTTCTCGATCATCTTGAGCGCGTCATCGATGAGCGTGAGCGTGGTGAGGCCGAGGAAATCCATCTTGAGCAGCGCCAGCTTGTCAAGACCGTTCATGTCGTACTGCGTGACAATTTCCTCGCGGTTCGTGCGATAGAGCGGCACGATGTTGCGCAGCGGCTCGGGCGAAATCACCACGCCCGCCGCGTGTACCGACGAGTTGCGCGCGAAGCCTTCGAGGCGCGTGGCGACATCGAGGACATCCTGCACCCGCGCATCCTGCTTCGCCAGCGCGGCGAAGCCCGGCTCGGTGGCGATCGCGTCCTTCAGTTTGATGTTGAGAACGTTCGGCACCAGCTTGGTAATCTTATCGACATCCGCGAAGCTCATGTCGAGCACGCGGCCAACGTCTTTGATCGCGGCGCGCGCGCCGAGCGTGTTGAACGTGATGATCTGCGCCACCTGCTCGCGCCCGTATTTCTCGGTGACGTACTGAATCACTTCGCCGCGCCGGTTCATGCAGAAATCGATATCGATATCGGGCATGCTGATGCGCTCCGGATTGAGGAAGCGCTCAAACAGCAGCCCGTACTGCAGCGGATCGATATCGGTGATCTGCATGGCGTAGCCGACCAGACTGCCGGCGGCCGATCCGCGCCCCGGCCCCACCGGAATATTCTTCGATTTGGCGAAGCGGATGAAATCCCAGACGATGAGGAAGTAGCCGGAGAATTTCATCTTCTGGATCATCTCGATTTCGCGGTCGAGACGTTCCACGTAGGCCGGCAGATCGTATTTGAGTTTGCCCGCGGCCTGCATGGCTTCGAGGCGCACCCGACGTTTCTCAAAACCCTGCCGCGCGATGTAAGCGAAATACGAATCGGTGGTCTGGCCTTCAGGAATATCGAAACGTGGAAAGGGATCGGTGACCTTTTCGAGCTTGACGTGGCAGCGCTGCGCGATCTCCCAAGGCCGATTGACGGCCTCTTCGAGCTCGCCGAAGAGCGCCATCATTTCATCGCGCGATTTCAGATAAAAATCAGGATGGTCCCAGTGCATGTGGTTTGGGTCGGACATGGTCTTACCCGTCTGGATGCACATGAGAATCTCGTGCGCGCGCGCGTCTTCGCGGCGCAGGTAATGCGAGTCGTTGGTGGCGACGAGCGGAATGCCGGTCTCGATCGAGAGACGGTTGACTTGCGGCGTGAGGCGCTTGTCTTGCTCAAGCCCGTGGTCCTGAATTTCGAGAAAGAAATTCTCTTTGCCGAAGATATCGCGATAAGTATATGCAAGCCGCCGCGCGTCATCGTATTTGTCGGCGAGGATGGTTTCGTTCAAGTCACCGCGCAGACACGCCGAGAGGCAGATCAGGCCTTTCGCGTGCGCCGCGAGCAGGTCTTTATCGATGCGCGGCTTGTAGTAAAAACCTTCGAGGTAGGCCGTCGAAACCATCTTGATGAGGTTCTTGTAGCCTTCCTGGTTTTCGCAGAGCAGGACGAGATGGTTGTAGCGATCCGTGTCGGAACGCGACTTCAGTCCCTGCTGCGAAACATAAACCTCGCACCCGATGACGGGCTGAATGCCCTTCGCCTTCGCGGCATTGTAGAAACTGACCGCGCCGAAGAGATTGCCATGGTCGGTCATGGCGACGGCGGGCATCTGCTGCTGCGCCACCACCTCCATCAGTTGATCGATTTCGCAGGCGCCGTCGAGCAGCGAATAATCCGTGTGGTTATGAAGGTGAACGAATGGAGTCTCGGCCATGGAAGGGTCAATTCGAAAAAATCGTCTTCGGGGGGAGACGCTTCCTATTTTACAGCGCGCGCAATATCACGCCAGACGCAGATCGGGAATGTCTCTGAAATCCGATGTATTCAATGTCCAAAGCGCCGCGTCCCTGACGATAGCCACGGCGGCGATGGAGATATCGATCTCGCGGCCGCGGGCGCGTTTTAACCCGCGGTACAGTTGTGCGCTGAACGCAGCTTCACGAGGGCCGAAGACGACGGCGTC
>JASHSD010000055.1 GCA_030036985.1 Bryobacteraceae bacterium | reverse complement strand
ACAGGCGCAATTCTGCACCCATGCCAAGGCGTCGTCCGAAGTTGCCGCGGTCTGCCTGGTCGCGGTAACTCTTCCAGCGCGGCATCGACACCGAATTCGAGGCACTTCCGGATG
The DNA here is from genome assembly GCA_030036985.1 of Bryobacteraceae bacterium. Taxonomy (GTDB): domain Bacteria; phylum Acidobacteriota; class Terriglobia; order Bryobacterales; family Bryobacteraceae; genus BOG-234. The sequence continues at coordinate 6,727 of JASHSD010000055.1, read as the reverse complement.
CAGAGCACTACTGTGCCGCGGCTGACATGATGGCGCTGTGCGATAACCCCGTCGCTCTGTCCCGCCGCGGAATCCAGCAGCACCGCCGCACGCAACGTGCGCCGTTTCTCCTCCGTTCGCGACCTCCGGATCGACTCCAGCCGACCCCGCTCTTCTTCCGTGAACTGCAAGGCCCTGCGTCTTGTTGGGAAGGCCATGGCCCATTAAAACATAAACGGGTCAAAATGTATAGTTATTTAGAGAACGATCATCTAGTTCCATCTCGTCCTCGAATTCGAGCGGATCGACGATGGGCTGCAGCTGCCGATAGCCGTCGCCCTGCGCGAGGCGCTGCAGGTGCATGCCTTCCTCGCCCAGCCGCGCAGCCACGCCGAGCGGCGGCAGCGCGGCGAATTCGCCGAATGTGCGGATGCCCCAGAGATGCAGCAGTTCCGCGGTTTCAGGGCTGGCGCGCAGCAGATTCACCGGCAGCGGCGCCAGCGCCTCCGCTTCCCTGCCCTTCTCGATGACGGTCACGCCGCGCAGGCCCAGCGCCGCATGCATGGCGGCATCGGGATTGGCGGCAATCGCGATCGAAGCCGGAACGCCCACGCGCCGTTCGATCTCCCGCGCCAGCGCCGGCGGCGGTCCGTATAACGATTCAAGGCCGCGCACGTCGAAGATCACAGCATCGGGCGGGTTCTCTTCGATCCAGGGCGAAAATCCGCGCGCGCATTCGATCGCCAGCGGCAGATTTCCCGGAGCGTGGATGCAGGCAAACATAAACTCACCGGATGGCCGAAAATTCCGCCGACTGCGATTGGTAATGCTTCCGGCTTTCCGCCTGTGCAAGAACGCCGCGCAGCAGTTTGCCTTTCCAGAGCGGCTCTTTTCGCCGCAGTTCGAGCTGCAGGGCCGAACAGGAACGGGCGTTTATCCGCCGCTCGGCGGCCACCAGAGCCGCGCCGGTGCGCTCGGCCGCATGGCGGAGACGGAACCAGGAGGCGAGCGAGATGCGGCGGGCGGCTGCGTCCGGAGTGTCGGCCAGATCCAGCACGACGAGGCCGAAGCCGCCCGCCTGGATCAGCAGGTCAGTCGACTGCAGCGCATGCTGGGCATTGCCGGCGCAATTCACCCAGAGGAGGCGATCCAGCGCCACGCCCGCTTCGACGGCCGATGCAGGATCGAACATGCCTTCGGCATCGATCCACGCGCAGCATTCGCCGCTCCAGGTCGCCTGCCCGAGCAAGGCGAAAAGCAAGGCGGTGCGGCCGGTGGATTCGTCGCCGCGGATTTCCGTGAGCGTGCCGCGCGGGATACCGCCGGAAGTCAGGCGATCGAATGGCGGGAATGCCGGTGGCGAGACGGCTGCGTCCGGCCTGCTTCGGACCTCGAACGGGACATCGAAGCGGGCCTTCAGTTCGGATCGGAGGAGCAGAACAGCCGCGCCCATTTTCGCCTTTTGTTCTCCATAACCCTATTTTTGCAGATTCGGGAGGATGGTGCAAGATGCGGTAATCGAGTCAGCCATGCACCCGCGCATTACGATCGAAGCCGACAAGCGCGACGGTAAGCCGTGCATTCGCGCCATGCGCATCACAGTGGACGACGTGCTGGGCTGGCTGGCCCACGGGATGACGGAGGAGGAAATCCTGAAGGAACATCCCGGTCTTCAGAAAGAAGATTTTGCCGCGGTTTACGCGTTCGCCGGGAAGTTTAAGTTCGCTGCTGATGTCCAGGATGATACCCACCGCCGACGAGATCGCAGAGAAGGCTGCTCGGGGCGAAGATGTCTCCCCCTATTTCACAAATGAGTTCGTCAGGCACAGGAAAAGCCTGAACCCGAGCTACGCGATGTACGATAATAAACCCATGAAAAGCGATCCCGCTGAATTGCTCAGGGATGCGCTCTCCCTCCCAAGCGAGGCCCGCGCCGCTTTGATCGATTCGCTGCTCGAAAGCATGGACGTTGAGGTCGACGATGACGCGCAGGAAGCCTGGCGAGAAGAGATCTGCCGCCGTCTCCGGCAGATTGATAGTGGAGCAGCCCGGATGATTCCCTGGGATGACGCCAGACGCGAACTCCGGACTCGACTCAAGCGTTGAAAGACCGCCCTGTCCGAATCCACCTCTCGGCTTTTGAGGAAGCTGAGGCGGCTGCGGATTGGTCCGGAAGCGAAGTCCTCGGGCAGCCGAATCCTTCCTGGACGAACTTGACCATGCAATAACCCGGATTTCCGAGCATCCGGAGCATTTCCCCGCTTACGAATATGGGACGCGCCGCGCCGTGCTTCGACGATTCCCGTTTGTGCTCGTCTTTCGCGAGGCACTTGAGCAGGGGAAATAATCGCCGTGGCGCATGCTCGCCGTAGACCGGGTTATTGGCGCGACCGGATATGATCCCGCCCGTCCCATACCTGCGTCAATTTGCCGCGTTGTATCATCCTTCCCCGCGCACGTAAACTCCAGGAAAGTGAACACCCTCGCTGTCAGACGACTCGCGCTCGCGCTGCTTCCGCTCCTGCTTTCTCTCCCGCTTCACGCCGTCATCTTCGGTCGAATCGAGGGAATCGTGCACGATCCCCAGCATCTGCCCGTTCCCGGAGCGACCGTGAAGCTGCAGGCGGAGACCTCGGATTACTCACAAACCACGCAATCGGACAGTCAGGGCGCCTTTACCTTTGAGGCCGTGCCTATCGGCGATTACCGGATTATCGTAACTCAATCGCGCTTTGAAACCGGGGAACAGATTGTCACCGTCGCCTCCAATTCTTCGCCGATTCTCCACTTTCAGCTGAAGCTCGGCAGCGTAAGTCAGACGACCACCGTCTCCGGCGCGCAGGCCACGATCAATATGGATTCGGTCACCCCCACCACGCTCGTCGACCGCGAGGACATCATCAATACGCCCGGCGCCGACCGCACCAACAGCATGGCGATGATCGCCGACTACACGCCTGGCGCCTACGTCACCCACGACATGCTCCACATGCGCGGTGGCCATCAGGTCGACTGGCTGATCGACGGTGTGCCCATACCCAACACCAATATCGCCACCAACCTCGGTCCCCAGATCGATCCCAAGGACATCGATTATCTCGAGATCCAGCGCGGCAGCTACGATGCCGAATATGGCGACCGCACCTACGGCATCTTCAACATCGTGCCCCGAACCGGGTTCGAGAGCAACAACGAGGGCGACTTGGTCGTATCATTCGGCAACTGGTATCAGACCAACGATCAGCTCAGTTTCGGCAGCCATACGCAGCGTTTCGCGTATTACGCCAGCCTGACCGGAGACCGGAGCAATTACGGTCTGCAGGCTCCTGTCGGCCAGGTGGTACATGATGCGGACAACGGCTTCGGAGGGTTCGCCTCGCTGATCTTCAACGAGAATTCATCGAACCAGTTTCGGGTGGTGGCTTCACTGCGGCGGGATTATTATCAGATTCCCATCGATCCGAATCCGAACTCGGCGGGAAACGCGGTCTATCCCAGCTATGGCCTTCGCGACAGCGAAACCGAGCCGGACGGGTACGTCACGTCCTCCTGGGTGCATACGTTCGATCCGAACATGCTGCTTACAATCTCGCCCTTTTATCACTTCAATGCGGCGGACTACAACGGCGGACCCAACGACGTGCCGGTGATCTCCACCGTGCACCAGACCGCCAACTACGTGGGCGCGCAGGCGACTCTGAACGTCACCAGCCTGAAAAATAATGACCTTGAAGTGGGCGTGTACGGCTTCGCCCAGCATCAGAGCAATTATTTCAACAACGTTTTTACCGATTGCGCGCCGAACTGTATGAACTACGGCTCTTCCACGGCGGCCGTAACCGGCGGCGTCGGTGAGATTTTTCTGAGCGACAAATATAAGGTGACTTCATGGCTGACGCTGATCGCCGGCCTTCGCTATTCGCATTTCGACTCCGGCTCGACCGTTGTCGAGGACTCGGTAGACCCGCGTTTTGGCGCGGCGGTCCGTATCCCGAAAATCAATTGGGTCTTTCATGGGTTTTACGGGCAGTTTTATCAGCCGCCTCCGCTCCTTACCGCGACCGGCCCCTTGCTGAACCTGGCCACCAGCCAGACTCTGACCTTCGCCCCGTTGCAGGGCGAACGCGACCACGAATACCAGTTCGGCGTCACCATTCCCTTTTTCCACGGCTGGGAACTCGACGAAGACGCGTTCCAGACGAAGGCGTCGAACTGGCTGGACCACAACAATATCGGCGAATCCAATATTTTCTGGCCGATCACCTGGGCCGCCGCGCTGATTCAGGGCTGGGAGACCACCCTGCGTTCGCCCCGCACCTGGCGCCACGCGCAGATCCATCTTGCCTACTCGAATCAGATCGCGCAGGCGACCTCGCCCATCACCGGAGGCGTAGTCTGTCCGCTTCCCGTAACACCGGATTGTCCCGTGGCAATCCCGCCGGGATTTTCACCTGTGGATCACGATCAGCGAAACACTTTGAATTTCGGAGGCGACGTCCATCTGCCCTGGCAGGCGTACGCGTCGACGAACGTATATTACGGCTCCGGATTCACCAACGGCATGCCGGACGCGCAATACCCCGGGGCCTATCTGCCCCAGCACACCACGTTCGATCTTTCCCTGGGAAAGAGCTTCGGCGAAAACCAGAAGTACCGGCTTTCGGTGACCGCGGTCAACGTGGCCAATCGACGGGTTCTGCTCGACAACAGCCTCACGTTCGGCGGCTTCCATTTTAACGAACCGCGGCAGATTTATGCCGAAATCCGCTACAAATTTCACTACTGAACGGCGAAATCACACCGAATTTTCTTTGAAATAGAAAGCCTGTCCGCCCGCCGAACTACACTCAAACTCACCACCAATGCCGCTCGTCGTTCGTTTTTGCGAACGACATGATGACAGCTTCTACTCTCTCCCAACGGCATTCCGCGGCGGCCATTGGGATCTATGGGGGCGGGCGCCCACGCCCGCAGCCGGTCCCCTGACCGGCTTGGCCCGTGAAATCAATGGCCTCGCGTCCCCGGCCAAGCCGACGAGGGGACAAGTAACTATGTGGCATTAGTCCGGCAACCCGACACCGACGATTGGTCCGCATTCGACATTATCGAGGTATTACGCCGACGTAATATTCCATCTACGGCATGATCGCATCGGACGTAGAGTTCACCGAGGAGTTCCGCGAATGGCGGAACACGTTGATTGAGGATCAACAGGACGATGTTGCGCAGTCCGTTGGGCTGCTCGCCGAACTGGGGGCCTGCGCTCGGATTTCCCTACAGTTCGAAGATCAACGGATCGCGTCACAGTGGAATGCGGGAGTTGCGAATCCGGAGCGGTGGGATCCCTCTGCGCACAGCCATTTTGTTAATCGGGGCAAACAGGGTCGGCGATGACCGATGGTACGAGCGCTCCGTGCCGCTGGCGGACCGGATTTACAACCGCTATCTCGCGGAGCTTGAGGAAGAGAGAAAACGCTCGAAGATTCGATGAACTGCTCCATGCGATGTCCCCCGCGCGCCGGGAAAAGGTTGAGCGATGAGTCCGGGAAACGATCGCGGCCATGCACCTCGACGAACTGCGCAGGGCAAGGCGGATGACGCAGACGAAACTGGCCGAAACGCTCGGAGTGAACCAGGGCGAGGTGTCGAAAATCGAACACCGAACCGATCTTTACCTGAGCACTCTTTTCGAATACATCGAGGCTCTCGGCGGAACTCTGGAGATCCGGGCTGTGTTTCCAGATAGCGAAGTGCGCATCACGCAATTCGAATCGCTGCCGTAGGGCGGACACCCAGGGACAAAACCTTGGCGCGAAGCCTTTATCGCCAGCCGGTCTCTTTCGCTCAGTGGCTCCTCGCCTGATTCCACCATCACTTCGAGAAGCTGGAGAACGGCGTCGACCTGATCCGGGCCGGGTTGCTCGATCAGTTCATGGGCGTGCTGCCAGGCCTCGAGAGTACTAACGGAGGTTGCGTTCTCTGTGGGCGTCATTTCTGTTGAGCGGAGCGGCGGCGACCAAAGAGGGCGGAAACCCCGTTTCTGGCGCCTGATTTATCCCTCGCGCCTCGCGGATGTTCCGCGGCCGTTCGCAGCAGCTCCTTCCTCCGTACTTCTTTCCTGGCATCGCAGCTGGGATTGTAAGGTCCATTTTCAGAGCGGTTTCCCTCTCCGCTTTACGCGACCTCTGTACGATTTATGCTCTCAGAGACAACCCGAGCTCAAGCAGGCTCCCTGAGTACGATTCCAGGTGGAGTCTCACTACCGTCCCGGACCCCGGGCGCCCTGCGCGGCGGGCTGAGCCAGTTCGGCCGGCAATGGGAAATTGCCGTCATACGGCGGCCAATTCGGCACGGGCTGATCGTTCGGCGGATAGAACATAGACGAAAACACGTGGCGGATCTTATTGGTATCGATCTCGAACCACTCGGCAAAGGCATTGCGGCGCGACGGCGAGCCCGGGCGGCGAATGAAGACCGCGTAGGCCAATACGATCTGCGCCTCCGTATCCACCACCGGAAAACGGCGCGCGGCTACGTTCGACAGATTGAAATTCTGCAGACCCGAGGCGCAGGAGCTTGCCGGACGCGCACCCGGAGCCGGGGGCGGAGGCGGCGGCGAACCGGCGCGGGCCGTGGGGTCGCCCGAGACGGTCTGTCCGTTCTCCAGACGCGAACAACGCGGATGGGCCATGATCATGGAGCCGTCATGCGCGGTGATGCCGTCGAAATAGCTGTTCGTGATGGCCAC
>JASHSD010000680.1 GCA_030036985.1 Bryobacteraceae bacterium | reverse complement strand
CCCTCCAGAACGTCGCGCCCACTTTGAGCGGTTCATCAGCTTGCGCGAACGCCTCTTCGCGGGGATCGTCGATCAAGGTGAGGCACTCAACAATCGGCGCCTGATAGAACGCGAGGGCGCATGCGAGCGGTGGTTGGTTGATCGCTCGACGCCTGCTTACCACGGGGTTCATCGCGCGGTTGTTTTTCACTCCTGTGCCGTTTCATAGCCGATACCCGAACATTTGGGCCAAAAGCGCAATTCCGCCGCACGCCGAGGGTGAATCGCTTGAATCGCACACACTACAGGTGTGGCGCAATCTTCAACGCCTGCGCGAGCGTTCCCCTGGATTATCGGAAGTCTGTAAGATGTCGCGCCTATGGCCGCGTGCGGCAGCCGCAGTCATGTTCCACGACCTAGGCAAGTGCTGTCAGGGATTTCAGAATACAGTGCGCGGCGGGGTAAGATTTCGGCAGCGTCATGAAGTTCTTTCAGTGGCGCTTCTCACTCGACTCGTACCATCTGATGCGAATGGCGACTTGCCGTGGATTGCGGCGGCTATTCTTACGCACCATAAAGATCTCGATGAGATCGGCGAACTGTACCCGGATGAACTCGACGTCGATGGACTCGAACAACTTGAGACGGAGGCCACACCATCATTCTTCGAAACCGCAGAACGCGTCTTTCTGGATTGTTTTCACCCATTGCTTCTCGATGTCTGTGATCTGAAGTTTGCAGTGCCGGTTCGAACTCCGCCGGGAGGCGCAGTCAGATCCATTAGGCCGGTCCTCAACGCTGCGTTCGAGCTTGCGAGACGAATCCGAAATCAAGGGGCTTCTTCGGCTGACGCAATCGGCGGCAGATTTCTCCGGGGATTGCTGCTGCTCGCTGATCATGCCGGCTCTGCTGGAGAAGCGTTCGGCCTTCTGAATCAGATCGAGTCCGAATCGGTAATGCTGGCAGCTCTGAAGGTAAACGCCGCAGACCTCTACCGTCATCAACGCGATCTTCGACCGGGAAATGCAACACTCATCGCTCCGACCGGAAGCGGGAAAACCGAAGCCGCAATGCTCTGGGCCGCAAGGACTGGCGTTCAGGGGTTTGGCAAACCGGTGCTCTTTTATGTTCTTCCCTATCAGGCAAGCATCAACGCAATGCAGCTTCGTCTGGCGCGCAGTCTTGGGACTACGAAGGTCGCATTGCAGCATTCGCGCGCTGCCCAGGCCGTCTATCGGCAACTCCTTGACCGGGACTACGAGCCGGCCCTCGCCGCCCGCCTGGCACGCAAAGAACGGTCACTGGCAAAGCTTCATGCAAAACCGGTTCGCATACTGACGCCTTATCAGTTGTTGCGAGGAGCGTATCAACTAAAAGGCCACGAAGCTTTGTGGACGGACGCCTCAAACAGCCTGATGATTTTCGACGAGATTCATGCCTACGAATCTGTGCGTCTCGGCATGATTCTCGCCACTCTTAACCACCTGACTCGGGATTTGGGCGTTCGTGCTCTGATCATGTCGGCGACAATGCCTCGACGCCTGCAGCAAATCGTGCAGTCCATGCTGCCAGGGGGGCACCATTTATCGGCGTCGCCGGAAACTTTCGCGGAATTTCGACGGCACTGCGTTCATCTGCTCGACGGGGACTTGCTTGAACCCGGAATCGCCGACCGAGTTTGCGCTGATGCATCCGCCGGAAAAGCTGTGCTCGTGGTCGCGACGACCGTAGCCCGCGCCCAACAGATTTACCGCCAGCTTCGAGCCGAACTGGCTGATCGGATTAGTCTTCTCCACGGGCGATTTCACGCCGAGGATCGATTCGACAAAGAAAAACATTTGGCTCTCAAACGAGGCCCCGAGGGCAATGAGCCAATCGTTCTCGTTGCCACTCAGGTCGTCGAGGTCAGTCTGGATGTCGATTTCGACGTTCTGTACACCGACCCCGCACCGCTTGAGGCTCTTGTCCAACGATTTGGCCGGGTAAATCGGCGGCGGCGCGTCCCACTCCGTGATGTGTTTGTGATGCAGGCGATACCGGAAGGATCCCCAGTTTACGAGGAACACATCGTCCGGGCCGCTCTTGAGCAACTGGCGCGAGTGGATAACGCTCCACTCGACGAGAGCATGGTTCAGCAGATGCTCGACGCTATCTACGATGGACCGTTGGGGGCCGTGTGGGCGGGCGAGGTGCAAAAGCACATGGCCGACTTTCAGCGAAACGTGCTCGACTCACTCATGCCATTTCGTTCGAGTGACGAACTTGCCGCGAAGTTCGATGAATTGTTTGATGGTTTTCAGGTCCTTCCTAAGAGCCTCGAAGCCGAATATGCACGCCGGAAGGAAGAAGATGAACTGAGCGCCCCTGCGTTACTCGTGCCGATAACTCGTGGACAGTTCTTTTCGATAAAGCCAATCCTGAAGAGTGGGACATTCGTTGCAGACCGCCCGTATTCTTCGCTCGAAGGATTGGAATTGAGCAGAGAACCTCGGTCGGACGGAGCGTAGGAGTGCCCTGTGGCCCTCTGAGATAATTAGAGCCCCAACATCTTCGACCTCTTCGGAACGATTTGTCATTTCATGATTCCTGGCCTATCCAGGTTCACTTAACGCAAATCCGCCCTGTAGATCGGGGCGCAATGACGCTTCCGGCATCGTACTTGTAACAGCGCAAAAGCCTGTCCGCGCCCTTTCCGTTTTGGGAGATTTACATGGAGTTTCAAGAAGGCTCCCTCGACTCTGTCATCGAGGAGATCGCCGCCATTCTAGCAACCGGATATCTTCGCCTTCGTAAAACGCTGGCTCTCAGGGAATCTATCGCGCCGCCATTGTCGCAGAAAACCGGAGAGGCAACTAATAGTATGGGGAGCCCGGGTCCTTATAGACTTACGAGTCCTACATGAGAAATGACACCGATTTTGAATCGTGCAAACCCGGCGGATACCGACCCCATTTTCGAGTGACTAGTGGCCAAATTCATTGCGCGATCTATACCCGCAAATCGACAGACGAAGGCCTCGATCACGAATTTAACTCCCTCGACGCGCAACGCGAAGCCGCGGAAGCGTTCATCCTAAGCCAGCGAGGTGAGGGATTGATCGCTCTCCCTGACCGCTACGATGACGGCGGCTTCAGCGGCAGCAACCTGAACCGGCCCGCCCTGGAACGCCTTTTGTCTGACATTCGCGGCGGCGCGATCGAGTGCGTAGTCGTTTACAAAGTGGACCGGCTAAGCCGGTCGCTAATCGATTTTGCGCGAATCATCGAGGTCTTCGAAAAGCACAACGTCAGCTTCGTCTCGGTGACGCAGCAATTCAACACCACAAACTCCCTGGGCCGCCTCACGCTGAATATCCTGTTATCCTTCGCCCAGTTCGAGCGGGAAATCATCGCCGAGCGGACGCGCGACAAAATGTCGGCGGCAAGGCGCAAGGGCAAGTGGATCGGCGGCCGCCCGGTACTGGGTTATGACATCGACCCGCGCAGCAGTCGCCTGACCGTCAACGCCGACGAGGCCATCAGGGTGCGGATGATCTTTCAACTCTACATTGAATACAACGTGTTGCTACCGACGGTCAGGGAGATCGACCGCCGCGGCTGGCGCACCAAGCAGTGGGTTACAAATAAAGGTGTAACCGAAGGGGGCAGGCCATTCACCAAAGGCCGACTCTTCCGCTTGTTGACGAACCCTATCTACATCGGCAAGATCGAATTCAAGAATCAGATTTACGACGGCGAACATGATGCGATCGTCGGCGTCTCAGCTTGGGAGGATGTGCAACACATCCTCCAACAGAATGGCCGTAATGGGGGCGCCGATGTCCGCAGTACGGACGCCGCTCTCCTGAAGGGACTACTGCGTTGTGCTTCCTGCCACGCGGCAATGATCCGAACTTACACGACAACGAATTCACACCGCTCCCCACATTACATCTGCGCGGAGGCGCAGAAAAGGGACCGGGGCCATTGCGAAAACAAGGCGGTTTCTGAGGCGTCGGTAAAGGCGGTAGTGATCCGGCAGATTCGCAGAGTCAGCTTTGACCCGCGCATCGTGGCAGCCGTTGTGGCAAAGGTACACGAGATTCGGCCAAATATGATGGTCAACCTGGAACTCGAACATCAGGCCGCGCAGCGGGAATTGGCGGCCTTGGGAACCAAACTGCTCGATCTGCTTTCAAATGCGGGTTATGGGGAGCAGACAATGACGGAGCCAATGGCAGATCTCCACGAGCGCATCGATCGGATCGAGTGCAGGTCGAGTGAGATACTTCGGGAACTCCGGAGTCTCGAAGGCGAATCCGTGGACGAAGGTGATCTGAGGGTGGTACTCGCACAATTCGAGCCCCTGTGGGAAATCCTCAACGCCCGCGAGCGGGCGCAAATCGTCCGCACCCTGATCGAGCACATCGACTATAGCGGAAAAACTAATAGGGTGACCGTCAGTTTTCGATCACCGGGCGTCCGCGGGATGTATCGGGGGCGGGAAGACCCATAAAGCGACGGAACTGCCCCAACTATGATCGGGAGATCGCTAACTCTCTTCGAACCCCGAATTTTCAAACTTGAGCGTCCGGCAGTTTTCGGTGACGGTGCGGACGACATTGTCCGGCGCGCCGGACGGCATCTCTGCCTCGATTTCCAGCGTGATATTCACCTTCGCCCCTAGCAGGCCACCGAGGTGCTGCACTACCGCGCTGGCGATCTGATCGACGTCCCGCGAAAGACGCGTCGCGTCGATCCTCGCTGTGCCGTGGAAGCGGCGTAAAGCTACCTTCCTCGGCTCCGCGCTGGCGGCAGTCGGTGATGTCCCCGGCGGCGCAACGCCTGCACCAATTTCCGGGGTACCCTGCGGTGTGGCTGTTGTGGGTGAAGTTGGCCGAGCTGCTGCCGCTGCTGCCGCAGCTTCTTGCGCCTGCTGCGCGACCGCCACTTCCGGCTTAACGACAACGCTGGTTGCGTTCAATTGGACAGTCGGGCGGCGACCCGCCTCAAGGCCTCGGTATCGGTCGGTCGCAGCGTCGTAGAAATCCGCATACGCAAAGGCATCCTGCGCCCACGTAAGTCGGCCTACCCCGTCCTGAATCGCATCGAGTATCACCTGCGCGTTTTTCACGCGCGGCAAGTAAAGATACTTTGCGAAGTCATCCACCAAC
>JASHSD010000054.1 GCA_030036985.1 Bryobacteraceae bacterium | reverse complement strand
TCTGCTGGTTCTGCTGCGCGATCAGATTTTCGCCACTGCCACCCGCGCTCCCGTTCTCAGTTTCGATGACTTCGCCACCCTCGGCGCACCACGCCCGAAGTCGCACAAACAACCGCTCGCCTCGGAAACCCTATGCACGCTTGCGGCCTGACAGGAAAAATCTCAGAATCCGGAAACTGAAACTGGCCAATCTCCAGACGCGACTAAAGTCGCGTGTCCAAAAATGGCATAGACTGTAAGTTTGTAGTGGAGCGCCATTCCTGGCAGGGCCAGCGCTGCGGTCGCTATTCAGGCTGCCTGAAGTTCACTGGAAATCCGGATTCCGTCTGGCGTCGCGCCGGGCAGAAGCCCGGCGGCAGGCCCGAAGACCTGCCCCCCCAAAAAACTAAACTTCTTCGTCGGCCGTAATGCGCAGCGCTTTGAGGAATCGCTGATCCTGGGTGGTAAAGCGAACCCGGCCAGACGCGCCGATCTCTCGCGGTTCGGCCATATCTTCCTCCGGGGCATCCTCGTCGCGCTTGTTGAAGCCGATGGTCGCTTCCAGAACCAGGAAGACATCGTACCCGGCGCGCTTGATCTCGCCGATGGCCTCGGCAATACGCTCGGAGTCGGAAAGCGACTCGTTGATCGCATTTCCCAGATCCTGCATCAGGCTTTTGAGCCGTTCTTCCATTCCGCCCCTTTCATCGGCCGCGGGCCATCCCGGGCAATCTCCCTGCTTGGTCTCCCTGTTTCGTCTGATGCAAGTGCAGGGCCATCGGTTCCGGGCCGTTCCGAAACCAATGTTCCCTTGATTGTACAGTCGGCAGCCGCCTGGTACAAGTTCGGCTTTTGCTACGATGGATTCGTGCCCCAAAAGGATCTGGCGCGGCAGGCGGGGAAGTTTGTCAAGCATGTAGTTCCGGCAGCCGTCAGGCCGGTCCATTCCCTCTGGCACGAGATTCTGGGCTTTATTTTCCTCGGCTTTGCGGCGGTTCCGGCTTGGCATGTGATCCGCCATCGTGAGTCTATGGGAGCCCTCGAATTGATCCTGGAGGTGCCTCTGGCCGTGCTGGCGGCCGGATACGGAATCTCTTCTTTTCTGAAAGCCCGGCGCATCTCCCGCTCCTGAATATCCATGAACCCTCCGGAAAGCCCCGGCGAGTTTCCCTACACTCGTGGCATCTATCCGGATATGTATCGAACCCGGCTCTGGACCATGCGCCAGTACGCCGGATTCGGGTCCGCCGAGGAGAGCAACCGCCGCTATCGGTACCTTCTGAGCCAGGGAACCACCGGCCTGTCCGTCGCGTTCGACCTGCCCACCCAGATGGGTCTCGATCCCGACCACCCGCTGGCCGCGGGCGAAGTGGGTCGGGTAGGAGTGTCCATTGCGTCGCTCGTGGACATGCGTAAGCTGTTCGAGGGAATCGGGTTGGCTGAGGTTTCAACATCGATGACCATCAACTCGACAGCCGCGATCCTGCTCGCGCTTTACGTCCTCGTTGGCCGCGAACAGGGCGTCGACTCGCGGCGACTGAACGGAACCATCCAGAACGACATCCTGAAGGAATACATCGCGCGCGGAACGTATATTTACCCGCCGCGGCACGCGATGCGCATCATCACCGACCTCTTCGCCTGGACTCGCGCCGAAGTCCCGGAATGGAACGTGATTTCCATTTCGGGATACCATATCCGCGAAGCCGGCTCGATGGCGGTACAGGAACTGGCGTTCACCTTCGCCAACGCCATCGCCTACATCGAATCCGCCATCGCCGCCGGCATGGACGTCGACTCCTTCGCTCCGCGCCTTTCTTTTTTCTTCAACGCGCATTCGGATTTTCTGACCGAAATCGCCAAATTCCGGGCGGCCCGGCGCATCTACGCCAAGCTCATGCGCGACCGCTTCGGCGCCGCCAGCGACCGGTCCCGCATGCTTCGCTTTCACACACAAACCGCCGGTTCCACCCTGACCGCGCAGCAGCCGGACGTGAATGTGGTGCGCACCACCATCGAGGCGCTGTCGGCGGTTCTCGGCGGTACGCAATCTCTGCATACCAATGCAAGAGACGAAGCCCTCGGACTTCCAACGGCCGAATCGGCCCAACTTGCCCTGCGCACGCAACAGGTGATTGCGTACGAATCGGGCGTCGCCGCCGTTCCCGATCCGTTCGGCGGGAGCTTTTACATCGAGCAGCTCACAGACGAAATTGAAGGGGGAGTCACGGATTACATTCGACGTATCGACGACATGGGCGGCGCGCTTAAGGCGATTGAAGCCGGGTTTATTCAGAGCGAGATTCAGAATGCAGCGTTCGAATATCAGAAAGAGATCGAGAGCGGCAAACGAATCATCGTCGGCGTGAACCGGTTCCGCGGCGGCGAGGAGGCGAAGGTTCCGGTATTCCGCATCGATCCCGCGAATGAGCGGGCGCAGGTCGAATGCGTCCGGCAATTGCGCGCCAACCGCGACGAGGCGCGTTGGCGGGGAAGCCTGGCCGATCTCGAACAAGCGGCGCGCGACGGCTCGAATCTGATGCCGCGCATTCTGACGGCGGCGGAAGCTTACGCCACGGTCGGCGAAATCTCGGACACGCTGCGGGGCGTCTTCGGCGAATACCGCGAAGCCTGAGAATCCCTGTCCCCTGCCCACTGTAGATTTGTGCGGGGTCAGGGCTTTGGCCAAGGCGGCCTTCGGGCCGGCGTTCCGGATACCGAACCGCGGTGGCGCAGACATTCGTGTCTGCCGCGTCGGCACTCATGCCTGTCAAGGCCGGCAGACACGAGCGTCTGCGCCGCTATTCCGTTCGCAGGGCCGCCCGGAGCTCGCGCCGACCGCTCCCTTGCGGTCGAGGCTCGGTACGGATTGAACGGGCGTACGGATTGAACGGGTGCTTCCTCGGTTTCACAGCTTCCATCCGATATACTGCATAAATGTTGCTCCTGCCCTGAATGGGCCGGAGGCGCTCCGCGCGTTGGTCGGGGAAACCAAGCACATCGAGGAGAAAAATGGCAGACGAAGATATCCAGGCGGAACTTGCACGGCTGCGGGCCGAAAACGAAACGCTCAAACAGAAGCGCGCCAGCTCCGTGTCCATCAAGGTCAGCGAAAAGGGCGCCGTTTCGGTTTACGGGCTGGGCCGTTTTCCCGTCACGCTGTATCAGGAGCAGTGGCAGAAGCTGCTCGCCATGGCCGACCAGATCAAGGAATTCATCGAAGAGAATCGCTCCAAGCTGAAGGTGAAAGAGCAGTAGCCGAGACTGCGGCGCCGTTCGCTCCGTCGAGCGCTCGGCGCAGACGGGTTTCGTCCAGCGCGCCTTCCCACTTCGCCACCACGATGGTGGCGACGGCGTTGCCGATGAGGTTCGTCGGCGTCAATCCTTCCGACATCAGCCGGTGAATGCCGAGGATCAGCGCCACGCTTGCGACCGGGATTGTGCCCGCGGTCGAGAGCGTCGCGGCCAGCACGACGAACGCCGCGCCCGCCACGCCCGCCGCGCCTTTCGAAGTCAGCAGCAGCACGGCCAGCAGGCCTAATTGCTGCGCGATGCCGAGCGGCGTGTTCGTCGCCTGCGCGAGGAATACTGTCGCGGTCGCGAGATACAGGCACGTGCCATCGAGGTTGAACGAATAACCCGTGGGAATCACGAGGCCCACGACGCTCTCTTCGCAGCCGAGGTCTTCCATGCGCGAGATCATGCGCGGCAGCACCGTTTCGGATGACGTGGTCGCGAACACGATCAGCAGTTCCTCGCGGATATAGCGGATCAGCTTGGGCAGACTGAATCCGATCCACGCGCTCACCGGCCAGAGCACGCCGAAAACGAAGATCAGGCAGGTGAGATAGAAACCGCCCAGCAGTTTCCCCAGCGAGACCAGAGAGCCGCCGCCGAATCTCCCTACCGTAAATGCAATCGCACCGAACGCGCCGATGGGCGCGGCCCACATCACAATGCCGACCACGCCGAACAGCACTTTCGACGCCGCGTCGATCAGATCCACCAGTGGTTTGCCGCGCTCGCCCAAGCGCGCCAGGGCGAAGCCGCAGAGGACTGCGATCAACAGCACCTGGAGCACGTTGCCCTCGGCGAATGCGCCCACCAGCGTCTGCGGAATGATGTTCATCAGGAACTGCGTTACCGTCTGATTGCGCGTCTGCGCGACATACGGCTGTATGGTGGATGCGTCGACGTGGCTGAGATCGACGTTCATGCCTTTGCCCGGCTGGAGGACATTGACGGCGATCAGGCCGATCGCCAGCGCGACTGTCGTGAGGACCTCGAAATAAACCAGCGCTTTGATCGCGACCCGCCCCACGCGCGCCATGTCGCGCATGCGGGCCACGCCGTGGACGACGGTGCAGAAGATGACCGGCGCAATCAGCATGCGGATGGCTTTGATGAAGGCGTCGCCCAGCGGCTGCATGCGCGCGCCGACGCCGGGACGGAAAATCCCGAGCAGGATTCCGATCGCCATCCCCGCCAGCACCTGCACCCAGAGCTGTCTGTACCAGGCTTTCCGCGCCAACGCGCGATCATACCATCTGTCTTGCGTGGCCCGACGATTGCCATCATTGAGGCATGCAAACTGTCTTTGATGCCGCGGGCGGCAGCGATGGGATGCGACGGCTTGCCGCCGCCCGGCACCGTCGGGTGATAGCGGACGAGGTGGTCGGCCACGCGTTCAGCCATGGCTTCCATCCCGAGCAT
>JASHSD010000679.1 GCA_030036985.1 Bryobacteraceae bacterium | reverse complement strand
ATCTCGACGGACCCGGAGCGCGGCTTTATCGACTTCGCCAGATAACAGCATCACAGACTTCAGTATCCATCGCCGGGTTTACCTGTGCTTTCATGCCCTGGTGGCGCAGACTCCTCAGTCTGCCGTGCCCGGACTCCTCCGGGCACTTGTGGCGGGGCGAAGCATGCGTCCCGAAGAGTCGGGGCGCCGCGCACGAGCGCGCGCGCCATGGTTCGCTTCAGGCGACTTTCAGTGGCAACCAATCCTACCGGTTTTGGGCCGGTAGCTGTTTAGTCTGTGAGGATTTCACGCCCGAACAACCTCATATGGCCGCATCATCTCGTTATCCTCGTGCTCCAGCACGTGGCAATGCCAGACATACCGGCCCGGGAACCCTTCGAACTTTACGATGAACCGTGTCACCATCATCGGATTCGCGCGCACGGTATCCTTCCAGCCCGCTTCGTAGGGCTCGGGCGGAATCGCGTTCCCCGTGTATCGAATTGTTCTCGAATTCAGATAGTGGAAATCGTCGAATGGCCGCCGGTCGAGAATCCGGAAACGCACCAGGTGCAGATGGATCGGATGCGTATCCTCGGTCAGGTTGACGATGCTCCAGATCTCCACCGTATCGATGACGGGCTTCTCGGTAATCGGCATGTCCCAGTGCATGCCGGCGAGCAGCATCGTAATGCTCTCGCCCCTGTCGTCCTTGAATTCGTAAATGGGAAGCTCCCGTGTCTTCACCGCCGACGACTCCGCTATTTGCGGCTCAGGCCGCAATACCGCGGGCAGACTCCTTGCCGCGCTCGGCCCCGCCTTACCCACTCGAAACTGCATCAACTCGAACGTATCGCTCTGCAGCACGATCCGCTCGCCCGCATGCGCGCTGAAATCGATTACCAGATCCGCCCGCTCGCCCGGGGCCACCACAATCTTCGTCGCCGGGACCGGCGCGCCGAGCAACCCCTGATCCGTCCCGATCTGATGAAACGTCTGGTCGTTCGACAGCGACAGCCGAAAGAACCGTCCGTTCGCGCCGTTCAGCAGACGAAATCGATACAGCCGCGCTTCCACGTCCAGATACGAAAACAGCTTGCCGTTGACGAGCATCGCGTTGCCGAAAACCTCGGGAACCCATGGCGCGTCCGGCTTGGGAGAGACGGGATAATCCAACTGCCCGTCCGCCAGCAGAAACCGATCGCAAATAACCAGCGGGATCTCATACCGGCCCGTGGGCAAATTGAGCCGATCTTCGAAATCGTCCCGCACGATATAAAATCCCAGCAACCCGGCGTAGAGGTTCAACCGGTTGATCCCCATCGCGTGGTCGTGGTACCAAAGCGCCGCGGCTTCCTGACCATTCGGATAATAATAAGTCCGCGACTGCCCCGGCACATACCAATCCTCCGGATATCCATCGCTCTCCGGCGGCGCCTTGGCCCCGTGCACATGCACCACCGCGCGCACCTCGGGCTTGTCGGCTTCCGCGCCGTGCAGATGATGATCGATCGGCAGAAAATGTCTATCGGGAAGCTGGTTGACCCATTCGATCAGCACGCCCTGGCCGCTGCGCGTCTCGATCGTGGGTCCGGGAGAGCTCGATTCATAACCCCACAGCCGCGTCGCCGGCAGATCGCGGTGCACCTGGCTCCGGATCTCGCGCATCGCCAGTTTGTAATACGGCGCGCGAAGGCCGGGCTTGCCGGGGACCGCTCTCATTCCCGTGCTCTTCGCCACGGGAAGCAGAGGCAAAGGGTCCACATACTTCGCCAGCGACTCGGGATTCAGTTGCGTGCGAACCGGCGCGGCCAGCGCCGCGGTGGAAGCCAAACAATACTTGAGAAAACGACGTCGGGAGGGCAAACTCATTCCAGAATAACGATCTCGCAGTCGCAGCCCGATACCGCTTTCCGAGCCGCGACTGCGAGGGAGTGTTTTACGCGCTTAATTCTTTTATCGCGGCAGACCGCGATTCGGCAGACCGCCGAAACCCGGCGTCGACATTGTCGAATGAACGATTTCTCCGGAATCGGGATCGAGGATCAGCATGCCTTTCGACTCCTCTTTGCTGAAGTCGAACATATTGATGATCGAGTTCCCGATGGCGTCGAACGAACCGTTACCCAGCCGCTCACCGTTGAGCCAGTTGTCTTCCACAAAGTGAATGATCGAAGTCTGATCCGTGACCGTGTGATCGACGAAATTCGATTTCGCCCAAGGCGAAATCACCATCATGGGAAGCCGCGGGCCGTAACCGCAGCGCCCTTGGGCATGGGCCGTTGCCGGGCCCGCCAGTGCCGACAGCCCGTTGCCGCAGGAACCGGCTCCCAGCAGAGCGTCGACGGACGCGGTGGACTGGTTCATGATCGGACCCATCTGATGGTCATACCAACCGTCCGAGTCGTCGTAGGCGATCACAACCGCGGTATGCTCCCAATCGCCGCTCTGTTGCTGCAGGAAATTAATCAAGTTGACGACCCACTCCTGCTCGTCGATAGGAGTGGAATATCCCGCATGGGCGTCCTGAATGCCGATCGACTTCAGAAAGCTGACCGCGGGGAAGTTGCCCGCCGAGACGGCGGCGTAGAAGTCCTGCAGATCGTACTGATGATTGGCCGGGTCGGTGGTCCCGATCGTTGCCGTGCTGGTCGGGCGCGTGTGCTTCAGGTTCTGCGTGCTCGTATAGTACTGGAAGGGTTCGTGGTGCTGAATATAATCGGCCTTCGAGGCGCCCGAAATCGTCGAGGTCGTGCTGCGGGCGCAGCCCGTCGTGCCGTTCGCGTTGACGATGCTCAGGTTGAACCCGCCCGCGAACCAGCCCCAGGTCACGCCAGCCGC
>JASHSD010000678.1 GCA_030036985.1 Bryobacteraceae bacterium | reverse complement strand
GGCGTGGATCTCGATTCCATGCGGCTGATGCTGCGGGCCATGTTGGTCGAGCGCTTCAAACTGGCCGCGCATACTGCCGAGGAACCCATCGACGGCTACGCACTGATGGCGGCGAAACCCAAACTGCGCAAGGCCAATCCCGCGAATCGCCCGGGATGCAGGGAAGGTCCTGGCGACGACGGCAGGGACCCGCGGCTCACCAATCCGATGGCGTCGAGGCTCGTCACCTGCCGCAACATGACGCTCGCGCAGTTTGCCGCGGCGCTGCATGACCTGCTGCCGGGAGATATACCGGTAACGGATGCGACCGGCATCTCCGGCAGATACGATATGACCCTGAATTTCAGCCCGCCTGCAATCTTCGAAAATGTGCCCGCGCCGAATCGGGACAACCAGCCCTCGATTCCGGACGGCGCCATCTCGCATTTCGACGCGTTGCGCCGTCAACTGGGATTGAAGCTGGAGCCGCGCAAAGTAATGGCGTCGGTGCTGGTCGTCGACAGCGTGAACCTGACGCCAACCGCCAACTGAGCGAGCCCTGACCCCACAAAGGCTACTCGCCCGCGGCCGGGGCAGCCATGACATAGACAGTGGTCACCCCCGTTCGCGCCACGTTCGCCCGCAGCTTATGCCGCGCCGCCAGCGCCGCGAGATCCGCGGAATCGAGCGACACCAGCTGATCGAAATCGGAAAAGAACATCACCGAGGAGCTGTCCGGATTATGGCCCAATCCGAAAAGATGGCCGAGTTCGTGAACCGAGTTGCGGAACATCTCCTGCCTCGTGAACTTCGGCTCCGGATTGAACGCGATCCATCCCTCGAAATCCGCCCGGTCCGGATACTGCGCGCGCGCGATGGCGCAGCCGCAGTCGCCCGCGATGTCGAACAACGCGGGCGTCCCGTCGACAAGCTCAATCGCGCAGTCGTCCGAATCCGTTTCATGCCAGTCGATGTCCAGGACCTGGGCCCAGAAATCCATGGCCTCCTCGAACTGGCGCGCCAGAGCCGCGTTGGACGTCGCGATCCTGACGCCAAGCTCCATGTGGCCATGGCTCAGGAGATCCGCATGTCGCCGGCACGGCGTGTAGGGACCGCTCCAGTTGGGCGGAGCTGCAAATGTCGTGAGAGGGAAAACTGCCAGGGAGAAGAAGACAACCGTAGTTACGATGGACATCTGGGGCCCGGAGAATATCTTGAAAAAGGACTGTATAAAACGATACCATCCCGCGTGCTGCGAGGGCAACATCGATCCCCTGTTACGCTGATGAAACGCAATGGAAAGCAGCGCTATCTGTCTGACGCCGCACGGGCGGCTCGTACTCGCTCCCGACGCCGCCGAAGTTCCCGATAAGCTGCGGAAGGCCCTCGATCGCGGCTCGGGACACGGCCTTCTGGTCTTGGGATTGGATCTGCCCGGCGCCACGCTCCCGCCCGTCTTCGCCTGGTGGCGCGACTTCGCCGGGCGCTATGTGACCGCGGTCTGCACCCAGCCCGAAAACATGGCACCGCCCTCCGAAGCTGAACTCGACCAGGTCGCGCTCTCCGCGCCGCCGATGACCGGCGCCGAATATCTCACCGCTTCGGTGTTGGCGTCGTTGTGGCGCGATACCGACAAAGCCTTCGCCACCGAACTGGCGGAGTCGCGCTGCGCCCTGCAGGAATTCCTCAAGCGGCGCAATCCGGCATGGAACCTCGTCGGACGCGTGCATTTCAACCTGGCCGAAAACCGCAAAGATTCCGACTCGCCCTTCGCCTTCCTGGCCACCTACACCACGCGTCTCTCGTCACAGGCCAGGGCGCAGCACCTCCCGCTGGGGCAGGCGCTCAGCGAATACGCCGGGGCGTCCAACAAAGAGCGCCTGCTGTCGTTGCTCCTGCCCGTGCAGCGCGCGGCGGAAGGCTCTCCATGGCTGAAGGCGATGGTGGATGCGGGCGAGATCTTTCATCCTCTGCGCTGGACTCCGCAAGAAGCACTGCAGCTCCTGAACGACGTCCCCGCGCTCGAAGCGGCCGGCGTGGTTGTGCGCATGCCCGCCGCGTGGCGCGCCAATCGGCCGCCGCGTCCGCGCGTCACGGGCACGGTCGGCGGCAAACCGCCGTCGGGAGTGGGACAGGACGCGCTGCTCGATTTCCGCATGGAAGTCACGCTCGATGGCGAAGCGCTCACCGCGGCGGAGATTCGCGAATTGCTGGCTAAAACGAACGGCCTCGCGCTGGTGCGCGGGCGTTGGATCGAACTCGACCGCGAGCAACTGAAAAAGGCGATCGACCGTTTTCGCGAAGTGGAGGAAGCCGCGCGCGAAAACGGCCTGGCCTTCGCCGATGCCATGCGTCTGGTGGCAGGCGCAGACCTCGATGGCGCCAGCGCACCCGAAGGCGAAGCCGCCGAATGGACGCAGATCACCGCCGGCCCGTGGCTCGCCGAAATCCTGAAGGAATTGCGCAGCCCGCAAGGTCTTTCCGGAGCCGACCCTGGCGATGCTCTGAAGGGCAATCTCCGCCCGTATCAGCAGGTGGGCGTGCGCTGGCTCTACCTTCTGAGCAAGCTCGGCCTCGGCGCGTGTCTCGCCGACGACATGGGTCTGGGCAAAACCATTCAGGTGATCGCGCTGCTGTTGTTGCTGAAACGCGAAGCCCGCGAAACGCAGAAGACGAGCCTGCTGGTCGCGCCCGCCTCGCTGCTCGCCAACTGGACCGCCGAGATCGAGCGCTTCGCGCCGGATCTGAAAACGCTGATTGCGCATCCCTCGGCAGGCGATTTCAAATCGCTGGGGCCGGATCGCCTCGCCGGCGTGGATCTGGCCATCACCACTTACGGATCGCTGCTGCGCGCCCCATGGCTCGCCGACGTGCCCTGGCGCGTCGTGGTTCTCGACGAGGCGCAGGCCATCAAAAATCCCGGCGCGAAACAGACCCGCGCCATCAAGAATCTCAAATCGCAAACGCGCATGGCGCTTACGGGCACGCCGGTCGAGAATCGGCTGGGCGATTTGTGGTCGCTCTTCGATTTCATCAATCCCGGTCTGCTTGGCTCCGCCGGCGATTTCACCCGTTTCACCAAACGCCTGGCCGCGGGGCCTCACGCGTCCTACGGTCCTTTGCGCGAGCTGGTGCGGCCTTACATCCTGCGGCGGCTGAAGACCGACAAATCCGTCATCTCCGATCTGCCGGACAAGACGGAGATAAAGGCGTTCTGCCCATTGACGCGCGCCCAGGCGGCGCTCTACGCGCAGGCCGTGGAAGAACTCGCCGGACAGATCGCAGAGACCGAGGGCATCCAACGCAAAGGCCTCGTTCTGTCGTTCCTGATGCGCTTCAAACAGATCTGCAATCATCCTTCGCAATGGCTGGGCGACGGCGCGTGGAGCGAGGCCGACAGCGGCAAATGGGCGCGTCTGCGTGAAATCGCCGAAGTGGTCGCGGCGCGGCAGGAGAAGATGCTGGTGTTCACTCAGTTCCGCGAAGTCACCGCTCCGCTGGCGGGATTTCTCGGCGCGGTGTTCGGGCGTCCCGGCCTTGTGCTGCACGGCGAAACCAGCGTGAAGAGCCGCGGCGAACTGGTGCGGCGATTCCAGCAGGACGAATCGATCGGCTTCTTCGTGCTTTCGCTCAAAGCCGGCGGCACGGGCCTCAATCTCACCGCCGCTTCGCACGTCGTGCATTTCGACCGCTGGTGGAACCCCGCGGTTGAGAACCAGGCGACCGACCGCGCCTTCCGCATCGGGCAAACCAAAAATGTTTTGGTGCATAAATTCGTCTGCCGCGGTACCGTGGAAGAAAAAATAGACGATCTGATCGAATCGAAGCGCCGGCTTTCGCATGAACTGCTCGGAGGCGGCGCCGACGTGCTGCTGACGGAAATGAGCGACGAGGAGTTGCTGAAGCTGGTCGCGCTGGATCTGAATAAAGCGCTGAAGGAGAGCTGACGTTGGATTACTATTACGGATGGGCGCCCTATGTTCCCGTCGCCGAGCGGCGGCGCAAGGCGATGCGCGAAGTGGAGAAGCGCCGGAAGAAGGGTAACGCGATTTCACCTGTTGCGATCGAAGGCCGCGAGATCGCGAAGACGTTCTGGGGCAAATCGTGGTGCGAGAATCTGGAGCGCTACAGCGATTACGCCAACCGTCTGCCGCGCGGCCGGACA
>JASHSD010000677.1 GCA_030036985.1 Bryobacteraceae bacterium | reverse complement strand
CGCCGCCGCGCGCCGGTAAGCGGAAGTGATAACGACTTTTGAGAGGTCCTCCCGCATCGAAGCGAGCAAGGCCCTTGCCTGGTCATACGCGCGTTCATCCAAGATCTGGCTTAAATCACCGAGGCCGTAGATCCTCGGCACCATCATTCCGACCTGACCGATATTTAGTACCAGTTTGATTGTTAGTATATGCGGGGTGGAGGGGATCAAGCGGCCTCCATCCAGGCAAGAGGTGCGGGTGGGCGATATCCGAGCGCACTGTGCGGACGGGCGGTGTTGTAAAACTTCCTCCATTGCTCGATAACAACTCTGGCTTCTTTCAGGGAATAAAAAATCTCGCCGTTCAGACACTCATCGCGCAGTTTCCCGTTAAACGATTCGCAGTATCCGTTTTCCCAGGGACTTCCGGGCTCGATAAACAGAGGCGTCGTCCCTACTGCCGCCAGCCACGATTTCACCCGGCGCGCGGTCATCTCCGCACCGTTATCGGAACGCACATGTTCCGGCGTGCCGTGCCTCAGCATGGAGTCGCCAAGCACTTCGATCACATGCGCGCTGTTCAGGCGTCGCGCCACGCGGATGCTCAGACACTCCCGGCTGTATTCGTCGATCAGCACCAGCAGCCGCAGACTGCGTCCGTCGTCGGTGCGGGCTTCCACGAAATCGCAGCTCCAGACATGATTCCGGCGCTCGGGCCGCAGCCGGATACAGCTGCCGTCGTTCAGCCACAGGCGTCCGCGCGGCTTCTGCCGGGCGGGAACTTTCAGGCCCTCGCGCCGCCAGATGCGCTGCACCCGATCCTTGCCCACCTTCCATCCGGACAATTGCAACAGGGCCGTGATTCGGCGATAACCGAAACGGCCGTACTGGCCTGCCAGCGCCACAATCGACTGCGTCAGCAGGTCCTCATCGTCAGTCTGCGTGGGCTGGTAGCGCTGCGTGGTCCGCGGCTGCCCCACCAGCCGGCAGGCGTGCCGTTCGCTCAATCCCCGCCCCCGTGCATGCTGAACGGCCAGCCTGCGCCGCACGGGACTCAAAAATCTCCTTCTGCGATATCTTTCAGGATCTGCTTTTCCAGAGTCATGGTGGCCAGCGCGCGTTTGAGCTGCGCGTTTTCTTTCTGCAGATCCCGCAGCTTTTTGGCCTGCTCCAGTTCGAGGCCGCCGTATTCCTTGCGCCAGCGGTAGAAAGTCTGATCGGTGATTCCGCTGTCTTTACAGGCCAGCGGTACCGTTTTGCCCTGGCTCAGCAGCACTTCGATCTGCCGTAGTTTGGCTACAATTTGCTCCGGCGTGAACGTCTTCTTTGGCATTTTCCGGTTCCCTTTCTGTATCCCAGTCTCTCTTTTGAACTGGTACGGAAATCCCCGGTCAGGTCAATTCTCAGGCGCTTGTTCTCGCGTATCTGATCGCTGATCCACGTGCTGCCGAAGGTAAGCACGTGCCGTACGCCCGCTTGTCGAAACATCCTCTCGACATCCTCGACAACCGTGCCGGAGAGACCGGCGTTGGTCATGAGGATGTAAACGTCACACAGGCTGCGCTGGACGAGGCGCCTGGCCTTGTCAACCTCGTCGGCGAGATCCTCCGCCCGCAGATTCCTGTCCGGCTTGCCGGTGAACTTACACTGGATGACGAACCGCCCGCCTAACGCCTCGCCGGATGTCTGCACCCAAGTTCCCGCGAATGCTCCGTCCCGCCCGCCATCAGCGGTATCGAGGAAGGACTGAACTGTCTGACCAAGGATCTCGCGCGTAACGGTGAGGCATAATTGCTGAAAGTCGTGCCAGCCCAGCCGGTGAAGTTCATACATGCCGCAAGCTCTTTCCCTTAAGCGCCGTCAATTGGCGTGGACTGCGGCAGGCGGAACCCAGTGATTACCTGCACGGTCATCGAGAATTCCTTTTCATCGCCAACCCCCATGCCGCCGAAATCCTGCCTGAGTTTGTCGTTCAAGTTGAAATGAATATCTACGAGCTCTGTCAGCTCGCCCGTATCCATGCGGTGAACCCGCTGGATGGGCTCAAAGGACATCCGGCGATCGCCGTCCTTTTTCGTGACTCGGTACTTCGCGGTGATCTCCTTCTGCTCGGTGATCGGCTCGGCTTGCGCAAGTACGGCGGCGGCAGCGGGGTCCGGAGATGGAATCTGTATGTCGTTCACGCTCTGCAGCGGATAATGGGGAAGAACGATCATCCTGCCTCCCAGCAGAAACGCGCCCCATTCCCGGCACGCTGACACGATAACTGTCTTTCCGTTGATCGTCGCCGGCATGTCGGACCATACTTGGCGTCCCTCGGCCATCTCTTCCAGGATTACCTTTTGCCTGATTTCCGGTGAAAGGTTCATATATGGGATCAGCATGTACGCCGCGCTGGAGGGCGCCATCAGCTTGTATCGCTTCTTCCGCGCTTCTGGCCAGGCGTATTTCGCAGAGGGTCCCAAAACAATGCGGTCAATCTTCTTCATCAGCCGAAGCGCGTGGCCGACTCCCCGCAGCAAGGTCCGGTAGGGAATGTGGATCGGTCCGTGCTTTGCCCACTGTTCCGGCAGCTCTTTGTGGCTGATCTCCTGGTTTCGCTTCTGCTCAAACTTCTCCCGCTTAATGAAAGACCTGAAAGCATCTACATCCCTGCGTAGTTTTCCCAGCTTCTCGGCCGCGAAATGGAAGCTCAACCGGCCGATTTTCGGCTCCGCAAGCTCCGGTAGCCGCGCTACGATTTCATCCGCCAGCTTGCTTCTGAGGATGCTCACGAACGCAAGCTCCGGGTTGGCCATATCCTTTCCGATATCGTCGGTGGTCAGTTCCTGCGCTTTGCCCATCCAGTGACGGAGGAGAATCCATGTCGTCACTATTTCGCCGATTTCGCCTCTCAGATTGGAAACCAGGTTATCCAGGTCTGTGTTTTTGATCCGCAGCTTCAGTTTGCTCGTATGGATATCTCAATTCCCGCCTCCCAGTCCGCTTCCTCCGCTCCGCCAACTCATTTTCTGGAGCGCGTCATTCGACTCGCTCAGCTTCACACCCGACCCGAGGACCATGCCCCAACAAATGAGCCCATACCCGAGTTGTGCCGCGAACACAAACAGGTCTTCTTTCGGCTTGCACCCTGACTTATATGCAAATCGATTCCCATATGTCTTGATATTCAATCGGCTGCCAATCGTGAGATCGGGCAGGAGACGCTTAAGGAAGGCTGTGAGATCCTCGGTGCCAGCACGCTGAAGCTGATACGTCGAAACAAAGAACGTGTGGTCCGACGTTACGATTCTTTTCATCTCACGATAGTAGAAAGCGCGCGCTAACTTTTCCCCGATTGTCTTCATGGCCTCCTTTACCGCTGGCTTCGTACTTACTGAAATCGCAACAGGTGACGGAGTGATAACGTGGCCCGCCCGGTATATTGGTTCGCTGCTTGCCTGGTCCGGCAGGGCATCTGGATAACGCTTTGAAATTTCGTCGCGAAGCTTTTCCAGCCTCTTGCGGTCGGCGGGCGTCCGATTGTCCTCGTTGAAGTCGAGCAGCATGGAATAGAATCCGAAAATTGTGTCGTGCTTTGAGGTTCCGTTGTTGCACTGATTACACGATGGAAACTCGAAGTCTTCCGGCCAGAAGCCGGGCGGGAAACACGCCTTAGGCGGCACATGGCCCAAGGTCGTTGCCAGCCTCGTTCCGCCGCAAAAGCAACAGCGCGGATGCTCCCTTAGAAAGCGTGCCTTTCTACTGGTTCCGGGTGGCATGCCTTTACATATAGAAGCTGTACCGGGGCTCGATCGGCAGTCCCTGGCTGCAATACCGGAGAACGCCACTGCACTGACGGGATGCTCGGAGCGTCACGGGCTCGGCTCCATCGAACTGCGTATTGTTCCAGTTCATCTTGGTCAGGGCGAGCACCTCGCGAGCAAGGAACGTCTGTGTTCGCTCGGTATTCTCGCAGCGCAGTCGAAGTGGGACCGGTACGTATTTCCCCGGATAGGTTTCGAAGAAGTCGACGCTGCCACGCGTATAAAGCATCATCTCGGCATCGTCAAGCATCGCCAGTGTTCCCCGCAGAGGCGGATAGACGCCGGCTCGATACAGCCGCGTCTGGGAATCTGAAATCCACAAGAAGTCCGATGTCTCGATCCGCTCTTCCGTAAGGGCCGCGGCGAACCCGCGCTGTTCGCCGTCATCGAATCGCGAGCTCTTATGAATAACGAGACGGGCGGGCGACGTTTTATGGACCTCGCGATATCGCGACAGAGCATCCTTCAAGAGTTGATGCGCCCCTGATTCGGACAGATGAACCTGGAGATCGTCCTTGGAGATGCTGGCGCCGCCGCCGCGGACGACTACACCCTCGCCCCTCTCGTTGAATACCTGCGCGACACTTGTCAGCAACGCTGTTTTGTCAAGATTGCGATAAAAACTCACCCCGACATAGCACACCGTTAGTTCCGTACTTTCCCGCGGCAGCCGCCAGGGAATGCCGTCGGCCTTATAGTAGAGCGCCGTGTGGATGTTCCACGCCCGCGTTGCCTCGTCTTGCAGTTCACGGCGGCGGCCACTTTTCCGGCGTTTCCGCCGCTTCGATTCATCGTAGGTCGATGGGAGAATGATCTGTACGGGCTTTCGGTATTGCTGCATGGCC
>JASHSD010000676.1 GCA_030036985.1 Bryobacteraceae bacterium | reverse complement strand
AAAGCAGAATATCGATATCAATCGTGCGCGGCCCGTTGCGCACCGTGCGTATGCGGCCCAGATCGTTCTCGACCCGCCTGATCCGATGCAGCAGTTGTTTCGGGAAAAGCTCGGTCCCGAACTCGGCCGCCATGTTCAGGAACCAGCGCTGCTCGCGCAATCCGATCGGCTCCGTCTCATAAATCCCGGACGCGCGCAGCAGCTTCAAATCCGGCCGGTTCAGCGCGTCGAGCGCGGCCTGCAGCAGCGTTTCGCTGTCGCCGACATTCGAACCCAACCCGAGATAAACGATCTTCAAAACAACTCCGGCTGAAGGCCCGCCCCGCCGAATCGGCGCGGCACGTTGAAGTAATCGAAAGCGCCATCGGTCGCGACGCGGCCGCGCGGCGAGCGATGCAGGAACCCCAACTGAATCAGATAAGGCTCGTAGACCTCCTCGATGGTTTCCGCTTCCTCGCCGATCGCCGCGGCAATGGTTCCAATCCCGACCGGGCCGCCCCCGAACTTCTCCAGCACCGTCAGCATGATCTTCCGGTCGATCTCATCCAGGCCGAAGCGATCCACTTCCAGCAAATCGAGCGCGGTGGTCGCGACGGCCTCGTCGATTCGCCCGTGCGCGCGCACCTCCGCATAATCCCGCACCCGCCGCAGCAGGCGATTGGCGATGCGGGGCGTGCCGCGCGATCTCCGCGCGATCTCCGCCGCGCCTTCGTCATTGATCGGTGTATCCAACAAATGCGCCGAGCGCTGCACGATTGTCTTCAGCTCCGGCACGTTATAGAGGTTGAGATGAAGCACCAGGCCGAAGCGTCCGCGCAGGGGCGCGCTCACAAGTCCCTGGCGCGTGGTGGCGCCGATCGCGGTGAACTTCTGCAGCGGAATGGAATGCGTGCGCGCGCCGGGTCCGGTGCCGATCAGAATATCGAGATGGAAATCTTCGAGCGCCGAGTACAGCATCTCTTCCACATCCGGCAGCAGCCGATGAATCTCGTCGATGAAGAAGACCTGGCGCGCCTGAATGCCGCTGAGGATACCGGAAAGGTCGAGCTTCTTCTGCAGCACCGGGCCCGAGGTCTGCTGAAACCCCACCTCCAGTTCCTGCGCGATGATCGATGCGAGCGTGGTTTTCCCCAAGCCAGGTGGCCCGTAGAGCAGCACGTGATCCATGGCTTCGCCGCGTTTGCGCGCCGCGTCGATCCCGATCTGCAGGTTTTCCTTGAGCCGCGTCTGGCCGGTGAAATCAGCGAGCCTGCGCGGACGCAGAGCGGCTTCAAGCTGGCGATCCTCGTCGTTGCCGCGAGCCGAAACCAGGCGTTCCGCGGACATCACCGCACCAACTCGAGAGCCTTGCGGAACAACGGCTCGAACTCTTCGGGGGCGCCGCCGGCTCGGGCTTTCCTCAACGCGGCTTCCGCGGCCGGCCGCGCGCTGCCCAGATTCACCAGCGCCGAGAGCACGTCTTCATCGATGCGCGAGAGCGCAGGCTCGGCCGCACGATCCTCCGCGCCCGCCGGCCCGGGCAGTTTGTCGCGCAGTTCCAGCACCATCCTCTCCGCCGTTTTCTTTCCCACGCCGGGAATGCGCACCAGCTTCTCGATTTCATTCCTGCGGATGGACGTCAGCAGATCTGAAGCGGGCATCCCGCTCAGGATTTTCACCGCCAGTCCCGGCCCGATTCCGCTCACGCCGATCAGCTTCTCGAACAGATTTTTCTCGTCCGCGGTCAAAAATCCGTAGAGCGCGAGCGTATCTTCCCGGACATGCGTATAAATGCGCAGCCTGATTTCGCCGCCCACGTCCGGCAGTCCGGAAAAGGTCGAGACCGGTATGGTCACGTCATAACCCACGCCGCCCGTTTCGAGGATCGCCTGGTTCGGACTTTTCTCGACCAGTGTCCCCCGCAGCAACGCAATCATGTGGATGGATTACACATTGTACATGGCGCGCCGCCGCTTCTTCGTCGATCGGGTCCGTAACGGGCAGGCTGAAATTACGGGCGAAAACGCCCATCATCTCACTCGCGTGCTGCGTGTGGAAGCGGGGCAAAAGTTCGAGATCTCCGACAACCATCGGGCCTGGCTGGCGTCGGTCGAAACCGCGCGCAAGGATCTGGTGCGGTTCCAGGTGATTGAGGAGCTTGCCGCCGCACCCGAGCTTCCCGATGTGACGCTTTATCTCGCGCTGATCAAGTTCGACCGGTTCGAATGGGCGGTCGAGAAGGCGACGGAACTGGGGGTCGCCCGCATTGTTCCGGTCGAGGCGAGCCGCAGCGAACAAGGTCTCTTCGCCGGGGCACAGAAGCGCGTGGAGCGATGGCGGCGAATTGCGCGCGAGGCGAGCGAGCAGTCGCGGCGGCTGCGGGAGCCTGAGGTGGGCTTCGCCGTTCGCCTGACCGAAGCCCTGCGCGCCGGCGCAACCCATCGCATCTGGCTGGACGAACAGCCGGGCGCGAAGCCGTTGTTGCAGGCTTTTTCGCCTCGCGCCGGCGATTCGGCCGCCCTGCTGATCGGTCCCGAGGGCGGCTGGACCGATGCCGAGCGGCAACAGTTTGAGGCCGCCGGCTGGGTCGCGGCGTCCCTTGGCCCGACGGTGCTGCGCGCCGAAACGGCGGCGTGTGCAGCGCTGGCGGTGCTGGCGCAGATGTGGGCCGACCACGATCGGAAACCGTAGGACAGGTTGGCAACCCACGTAGTTTTTGTGGGGCCAGGCCTTCGGGCCTGCGGCTGGGCTTCTGCCCGGACCAAGACTG
>JASHSD010000675.1 GCA_030036985.1 Bryobacteraceae bacterium | reverse complement strand
ATTCATGGACCTCAAAGATCGGGACGCACTGGGCAACTATCGGGTGAAAATCTACGGCTGAGGGAAAGACGAGATGAAGACAATTGGCGACCTGTTGACACGTGACCTCAGTCGCAAGATCGAAGAGATTATTCAGGTCGATCAAGCCGACGAACAGTCTGTCTACGAAGAAATCACGGAATACGTCGCGACGGGGAGTATCCGTGAACAATACCACGATCTCCTGAAAGCCATTGCTGAGGCTCCGAGCGATCCGCACGAAAGCGTCGGCGTGTGGGTCTCGGGTTTTTTCGGTTCCGGCAAAAGCTCGTTTGCGAAAAATCTCGGCTACGCGCTCGAAAACCGGACGGTGGTCGGCCACAAATTCGCTGAACTTTTCAAGAAGCAGTTGGCCGATCCCCAGAAACACGACAGTCAAATCAATGACCTGCTGGATTTCATAAACGCCAAAACCCCCACGGAGGTCATCCTCTTCGAAGTAGCGAAAGAGGCCGACACGCGGAAGGTCACGCAGAGAATTGCCGAGCTCATGTATACGGTCCTATTGCGCGAGCTTGGGTACTCCGAAGATTTTGACATCGCCGAATTGGAGATCGAACTTGAAGCTGAAGGCAAGCTTGGCGAGTTCATCGCGACTTGCAGGACCCTCCTGAAGAAAGACTGGGAAACAGTCCGAGCTGGAGCGCAGAAGTTATCGCGCGCCAGCGCCATTCTGAACCAGCTTGATCCCAAAACCTACCCATCCGCCGACTCGTGGGCGCACGCTCAACGAAATCGGGACGCTTCGATTTCCGTGAGCAAGGTCGTGGAGCGGACGTTTGAACTGTGGGGACGACGGCGTAAAGGAAAGGCCTTGTCGGTGGCGCCCGAAAACGGGGCCATTTTGGCGCCACTGAACGGACCATCGACGTGGTTACGGAATGGCCATCAGCGGGCCGAAAGCAGGCATTTCGTAAGAAGAACTTTGATCAGGCTGCGGGCGGTTCCGACACTCTGCCTTTTTCAGCGCGCCAGGACTTGCCTTTGAGCTTGAGAATGATGGCGCCTTCGACGAGGCGATCGAGGAAGGCCATGGCGAGCGGGCCGTCGGACAGGTAATCGCCCCATTTTTCAAAGTCCACGTTGGTCACCAGAGCCGTCGAGCGTTTCTGATTCCGCGCCGCGATGATCTTGTAGAGCAGATGAGCCGCTTCCGGACACTCCGTGCGTTCGATCCGGTCAAACCCGAATTCATCGATAATCAACCAGTCGGGACTGGCGTAACGCCGCAGCCGCGCCGGCAGAGTCTTGTCGGCCAGCGAAGCGGTGAGATCGGCGAGCAAGGCCGATGAAGTCCGATAGCTCACGCGATAACCGTTGGCGCAGGCCCTCCGGCCCAGCGCCTGAATCATGTGACTCTTGCCGATGCCGCTCCACCCCACCATTACCAGATTGGTTTTGCGGCGGATGAAGTCGCCGGTCGCCAGTTCTTCCATCTGAATGCGGTCGAAGGTCCTGGGATTGAAGCCCCAGTCGAAACTCTCCAGCGTCTTTTCTTCGGCAAAACGCGCCTCGTGGATGCGGCGCGCCACGGCGCGTTCGCGGCGCCCGGCGGCTTCCGAGCCGAGCAGACGGTCGAGAAAGCTCAGGTGTGAGCAACCCTCTTTTTCGGCCCGCGTGAGCAGATCGTCGAGTGCCGCGGCTGCCACCGAAATGCGCAGCGCCGCGAAATGACTCAGACAGCGGTCACGCAACTGAGCCGCCGGGTCCGGCGTCGTCTTCGTTTTCCCGTTCTTCATCGTCTTTCCCGCTCTCTTCCAGCAACAGCTGATATTCGGAGGTCGGTCGCGGCGCGAGGGGAATCTGACTCAACATCTGACTGAGCTGCTCGCGCGCCTCAACCGTCAGGGATTCCACGGCCGAACGCGGCCTGGCCTGCGCCGCCAGAATCCGCTCTATCGCGGACCAGGAGAAGGCGCGATAGCGCACCGCCCGTTCCAGTGCGCGCGCCAGATCCTCGCGCCGGTAGATCGTCAGCAGATTCAGAACGCGCGCGGCTTCGTCTTTGCCGTTGCGCCGCGCGCCGATCAGCCGGTCGAAGAATATCGCTCCTTCGGCTCCGAACTCGGCGAAACGCGCGCGCAGCAACTCTCGTTTCTGCGACGGATCGCGTCCCGGAGAATGCGCGGCCAGTGTGCGCCGCTGCCCCGCGGCGCCGGACGGGAACAGCTCATGCCGGGCAATCTCGCGGATCTCCGGGCCGTAAACGATCAACTCGGTTTCGGTGACGCGCACCGGCAGCAACTCTCCGATGCGCTGCCAGGGCGCCGAATAGAAGTTCTGCAGATAAGCCACGTGCCCTTCCTGATCCACCGTGCGGTAGAGGACCTGCGCGGTGTCGTAGGGCTGAGCGGGCAGACTCAGCAGATGCGCCTTCTCTTCTTCGAACAAATCGATGGGCCGCCGCCTGGTTTCGCGATGTACGCGGATGTCGGCGGTATCGGTCAGCCAGCGCCGCGCAATCTCGTTGAGGTGCTCCAGCGAGGTGAAGGTGCGGCCGTTCAGCAGGTTGGATTCAAGATAGTGAACGGTCTCTCAACTTTACCCTTCGTTTCGGGACGACGCGGCCTGCACGCCCATGGCTGAAATCCGTAGTGAGTGGCAAAGGCGAGGAAGCGGGTGTTGTAGATGGGTTGGCCGCCGTCGTAGCTGGTGACGACCACTTTCATGTTGTCGTAGAGGCAGGTGGCCGCCAGACCCTGAAAGTATTCAAAGGCGCGGGTGTGTTCGCGGATGGTGGTGTGGAAATCCTGCGTTTCGACGAAACGCAGATACTGGCGGCGCGAATAACTCAGAACGTAACTGAAGGCATGCACGCGGCGCCGGCCTTCGGCTGAGAAGGGAATGTCATAGGTCGAATAATCCATCTGCGCCTGCGCGCCAGGCGCGGTCTCGAAGCGCCGCACGGGCGGGTTGGGGGCGCGTGGCCGCGCGGTCTGAAGATATTCCTTGACGACGCCGTAACGGCCCGCGAAGCCCAGCCGGCGAAGCTCCTCATGCAGGCGCACGCCGGTGAGATTCGGGTAACGTTCGAGCAGCTGAGCGATCTGTTCTCTGTAAGGGTCGAGCAGGCTCGGCCTGCGCGCCGGAGCGGCCGGCGTTTCCGCATCTCTTTGCCGCCTGTGTTCGCGCAGCGCCTGAGCCACGCTCTTGCGATCCGCTCCCGTCATCTGCGCGATGGCGCGCTGCGAAGCGCCGCCGTAATGCAGGCGCACGATCTCATTGCGCGTGCGCTCGTTCATGCGGCCGGCTTCATCTCGCTTACCAGATCCCGGCTCAGCGCCCCCACCGAAGCCGCGTCGCGCGCCAGCTTTTCGAAGCGCGGCGCAAGCAGGGCGCGATCTTCCGGAGTGAGGCCCGCGCGCCCGTGATGCGCCAGCCACACCTCCATGCGGCCCAGCACGTCGAGCAGCAGTCCGATGCGTTTCCACACCTGATTGCCCGCCTCGCTCAGCCGCGGATCGCGTCCGGCGTGAGGCGCGCCCTGCGCCTGCATCAGGGCTTCGCGCGGATGCGCCAGGACGTACTGCTGCTGGCCGCGCTCCTTCGAGCCGATCCACAGATCGACCACGCCCGCCAGTTCGGCGCCGGACAGGGCTTCGCGCCGGGCGGCGGCGAGCACTTCGGCCTGGTTGCCCTGCGGCAACCGCACGATGTGCCGCGCGGAGGTGGGCGACAACAGGCCCACGCGCAGATCCTCGCGCGCTTCGGCGCCGAGCCGCTCGATGAGAGCGAGGCGCCGGCAAACCCAGCTCTTGTGCCGGCCCAGCAACTCCGCCGTTTCCACCTGGGTCATGCCGTCTTCGCGCACCAGCGCGTGCACGATCCACGCCTCTTCCAGTTCGCGCGTGCGGCCGCCGGCGCGGTTGAGTCCGTAGATGGCGGCTTTGGCGCTGCGCTCGTCGGCTTCCATCAGGCGCGCCGCCAGATGACTGACCTGTCTGAGCGAACGCGCCGCGCCGAGCCGTTTAAATCCGTCGATCAGTTCGTAGCGTTCCTCGCGCCGGCACACCACCACCGGCGATAACTGGCCGAAACGCTCGAGCGACTTCGCCATCGCGCGCTCGGCGTCGGGCACGTGCAGGCGATAGCGACCGTAATGCTCGCCGATCTCTTCCACTCTGAGTTGAAGCAGTTCCTTGCCCGCCCAGCGCAGCACGCGCGTCGTTCCCTTCACTCGACACGTCGAATGTAAGGCGGCCGCGGCGGACCGATCAATAGGGTCGGCTTATCGGCGGCCGGGCGCCAACGTCGCTCGCGCTGCCGGACTCGCTGCACGGCGCGCCGGCAGGCGCGCGAACAGAAACGCTGTGACGGACTTCGCCGCCGATGAACGAATCCTTCATAGCAGCCGGGGCGATCGCACGTGTGGTCGAAAAAAATTTTGAGTGATTACCCTCGCGGCGTCTTTTTTCGCCGTCCGGGGGCGGTTTCGGATGCGCTGGCGATAACGCCGGCTCTGCTGACTGCGTTTGTCTTTTCCCGCCCTGGTGGCCCGGTAACTCTGCTGCGCTTTCCAGCGCGACCATGCCCGCGCCGCCTGCCGGCAGGCCTCGCTGCAATAACGCGTACCCGCCCGCGAGGGCCGGAATCGTTGTTCGCAGCCTTTCAGCAGACAAACGCGTGTGCGGGGACGCCGAAGCTTCGCCGCCCCGTGTTCCCGATCTTCGACAGAACGTGTAGAATCCTCGACAGGCCCCACGGGAGTTGGCCCTCCCGGAAGCTCATGCCCCGGAGAGGATCGCACTCCGCTCCGGGGCGACAGCCGCTATCCGGTTCCGCGCAAACTCACGACTCTATCGCAGCGGTCCGGTTGCCATTTTTTCCCCGCCATGCGGGCGCGGCTCAGTCCGCGATCCGGCCTGTCCCTCTTCTTCTCCTGTGGTTCCATCGGCGCCATCGACCCGCGGCGCCCATGGTCCTTCCGACGGCGCCATTTTGGCCCTTCGTCCGGCGCCACTAACAAAGGCCTTGGTATTTATCATCGATGAAGTTGGCCAGCACGTTGCACGCAGCGGGGACAAGATCGAAGACCTGCGCGCAACCATTGAAGAGTTCGGCAAGGTCGGCAAGAATCTGCTGAAGGCCAAGAAAATTACGGCCCCATGCTGGATTGTCGTAACGTCCCAGGAGAAGTTGGACGAAGTTGTCGCCGCGATTGACTCCAAGAGAGTTGAATTGGCCAAGCTGCAGGATCGCTTCCGCTACCGTGTCGACCTCGCCCCATCGGATATCAGGGAAGTCGCCACCAGGCGTGTTTTGGCGAAGAAAGGCGAAGCGGAAACGCCACTGAAGAAGCTTTTCTCCGAGAATCAAGGCCAGTTGAATGCAGCGCTGCGGCTCGAACGCACTACTCGCCGCACAGATATCAACCAAGCTGACTTCGTTCACTTTTATCCATACCCGCCGCATTACATTGACCTCTGCATCGGCATCATGTCGGGGATTCGGCTTCAACCGGGCGCTCCACGGCACTATGGCGGCAGCAACCGAACGATCATCAAGCAAGCCTACGAGATGCTCGTCTCGGACCGAACGGCATTCGCTACGAAATCCATTGGGGCGCTCGTTACCTTGGACAAGGTCTTCGAGTTGGTCGAAGGCAACCTCTCGAACGAAAGGCGTACAGACATCTACCAGATCGCCGACCGATTCAAGAACGATACCGACGATCACGGTTGGGGGTTGCGAGTTGCCAAGGCGATATGCCTTCTGGAGTTCATTCGTGATCTCCCAAGGACTGAGACCAATCTCGCAGCTGTGCTGGTCGATGAGGTGGGTAAACCAGCCCCATTGGCTGAGGTTCAGGACGCCGTAAAACGCTTGAACACAGCCCAGTTCGTACGAAATACAGAGGAAGGGTGGAAGCTCCAGACTGCGCAGGAGAAGAATTGGGAGACAGAACGCCGCAGCCATCTCGAACCCAAACCCCGTGAGCGGAATGAACTGACTCGTGCCGCACTGCAGCAAATCTTTGATGAGCCGGACTTTAAAACATTCCGTCATCAGAATCGGTCTTTTCGCGTTGCCATCGGGTTGGATGGCACGAACGTCGGCGACGAAGGCGAACTTCCGCTGACGCTGTGCGTAGCTGACGATGCCGACGAACTCAGCAGACGTATTGAGGAAATCCGGACCGAGAGCCAACAGAAATCCCGCGAAAACGATCTTTACTGGCTTTTCTGCTTGACACCCGAAATCGACGATCTGGTCGGCGAGCTCCACGCCTCACGAAGGATGGTGGACAAATACAGCCAACTGAGCGCGCAGCAGAAGATCAGCCCCGACGAAGCGACTTGCCTTCAGGACGAAAAAAACTCCAAGAACGGCTATGAGACTCGCTTGCGGGACAAGCTTACGGAGGCGATGGAGCACGGAACCAGCATGTT
Organism: Bryobacteraceae bacterium; assembly: GCA_030036985.1. Classification (GTDB taxonomy): domain Bacteria; phylum Acidobacteriota; class Terriglobia; order Bryobacterales; family Bryobacteraceae; genus BOG-234. The sequence continues at coordinate 6,126 of JASHSD010000675.1, read as the reverse complement.
CCGAAGCGTGCAGAAAGATGCGTCTGCCTTGGGCAAAAGCCTCGGCGAAACCTTAAAGAAGCTTTTCGGGACGGTTGTGCCCGACCTCTATCCGAAGCTGCAAATGGGCTCGCGCCCATTGAAAGGCGATGAGGCCGAACAAATCCTCAAGGCTGCTGACCTCAAAGCACTGCCCATTGTCTTCTACGCAGGCGAGCACGGGTTGGGTCTAGTCGTCAAAGATGGCCTCAAGAACGTCGTCAACACAAACGCTGATATCGCCAAGGAAGTTCTCGATTACCTGAAGAGCGAGCACAGCTACGGCAACAAAGACACTCGCATGGGCAAGGCGCTGGAGAAGAGATTCGGCGGTACACCCTACGGGTGGGAGCGGGACATGCTGCGGCTGATCCTCGCGACGCTCTTCCGCGCCGGCGAGATTGAGGTCACCTACCAGGGAAACCGTTTCCACAACTATCAGGATCCTGCTTCCCGAACACCTTTCACTAATAACCCGGCATTTCGATCTTCGTTGTTTTCTCCGCGCCAATCGATCGGACTCAGGACGCTGACCCAGGCTGTCCAGCAACTCGAAGACTTGACTGGCGAAGAGGTCGACGTCGAAGAAGGCGCCATTGCTGCAGCTTTTAAGAAGATCGCTGCTGAAGAGCTTGGAAAGCTCTACCCGCTAAAGGCGCTTGCAGAGGCTCATCGGCTTCCGATTCTCCCGATGTTGTCCGACTACCAGCAGACACTAGCGGGTATTCAGTCATCCGCATCCGATGATTGCGTTCGAATCCTGACCGAGAATGGCAAGGAATTCGGAGAAACCAGAGACAAAGTCCGTAACCTTCGTGAATCGCTCGATGCAGGGGCGATCGACGTTTTACGTCACGCGCGCCAAGCCACCGACCAGGTGTGGCAGCGCTTGGTGGCTTACGATCCGTCGTCCAAACTCCGATCAACCGTCGAAGAACTTAAGAAGCAATTAGCGTCCGAATCCTTCATCGATTCTTGGAATGAGATTTCCGCAGGCACGAAGAATGTGCTGGAAGCCTATCGCAGCGCATACTGCGAATTGTTCGACCACCGCAAGGAATGCTACGAGTCAGCGATCGGCGAGATCAGAAACCGTCCTGAATGGGGATCCTTGGCGGCAACCAACCCCACCGTGGCCACCACGCTGTTGTCGCCTCTCCAGACTCGGGTCGGTAGCGAAGACGATAAAGCGGCGGTGCAAATCGGCACGTCACTAGGCTACTCGAGCCTCGCTGAAATGACGTCGGACATCGCTGCCGTCGAAGGGCTGAAATCATCGGCCCTGTTCGAGCTGCAGAAACTCTCACTCGGTGGCGACAAGAAAGCACCTGTGCGAAAGGTCCGCGTATCGGATTTCTTCAACAAGCCGATTCAGACGGAGGATGAACTGAACAAAACGCTCCAGCTCCTCCGAGATTCCCTACAGAAGTACATCGATGAAGGGGCAATCATCATCTTGGAATAACATGCTGAGCCCCCGGCAAATCTTTGAAGACAACATCCGGCCTGCAGACCTTCTGCTGAAGGTATTCAGGCTTTTGGAGCACGATTCTCTGAATACGGAAGCGGCAATCCTGAAATCATTACGGGAGATCGTGAACGCTGAAGCCGAGGAATCGTTTTTGGTTATTTACAACGAGATCTTCTTGGGGCTGATTCGAGAGCGGGCGGAGGTTCCACCGGGATCGATCAAACGAAGCGCCCTCTGCAATCTCCTCCGTCAGTCCGTCGTCACCGCCAGCACCGCTTTGGAGACATACCTCCCGATCCTGCTGCGCGAGAACCTCCCGGGAGTCATCCGCCTCCGAGGGCGAGCATTCGTTCCGAAGAACGATGAAGCATTCAAGAATCAGTTCAAGGAGCTGAAGTTCGACCTCGAAGAGGCCGTGCGACTTCTCGTTGACCCTGACCCGCTGTTTGTAGCCAACAAGATGATTAGCAGCCTGAATTTCAATTACCTCAATGGGCGTCGAGGCATCCACATCGCCGGTGTCCTGCTTGCGCTCGACAACCCATGGGGGCAGATCGCCGACAAACTTGGGCGAGACGAAAGCGAGATCAAGAAGACCATCGACACTACGGTGAAACGCCGCAATGACATTGTGCATCGCGCCGACCGCTCGCAGGAAGATCCAACTGGCACGGCACAAGAAATCGGATTTCCCTGGGCAAAGCAGGCGGTCGAAACGATTCGAGTCGTCTGTCTGGCGTTGGATGACCTCGTGACCAATCGGCTTAAGCAATTGAGCCAGCAAGCTGCGGCCGTGCAGCCGGTGGCGTGAAATGGAACAGGAGATTCGCAATAAACTTCGCAGCGTCGTGACGCAGTGCCGTAAGCTGCTCGAGGAATCGATCTCAGAAGAGCTGGAAGGGAAGTATGGCATCTTCGCCAGAAAGGAGCATGTCACCGCCGAGCCAAGCGCTCCGGTGTCCCACTTGACCGACGAGGAACAAGCCGCACGTCGAGACATCCTCGATCATTTCGGCCACGTCAAAGCTCGGGGATTCAAACCCAAAGATGCCCTAGATCAGTTGGTTCGAGAAATCGCCTTTACGCATCTAAATAGGCTGTGCGCTTACAAGATGATGGAGGCTCGGGAGGTTTACGTCGGCGGCCAAAAGTTTCGTGAGGCGGTGAGCCGCGGTATCCATTCGAACGGCGTCAAATTCTATTTGGCAGAGCACCCTGACGATGAGCGTCTGTTCAACACCGGCCATCAGGACATCGCATATCGACATTTTCTCGACTGGCTAGGCGCCTTACTTTCTGAAGAAATCGGGGTTTTATTCAATCCCAACGATCCGGCAAATCGTCTCTATCCGCGTCAGAAGGTACTCGATAACGTATTGGACCTGCTGAACACGGGCAACATCAAGCCTGAGGACACAGAACTGCGAGAGGCATGGCCCAAGATTTGGTCGCAGGACGAAACCATTGGTTGGGTTTACCAATATTTCACGCCCAAAGAACTCCGAGATCAGGCTCGTAAAGAAAGCCCCGCCCCTCGTAACTCCTACGAATTGGCGTTCCGCAATCAGTTCTTCACGCCTCGTTATGTAGTCGAATTACTCACGGACAACACACTCGGCCGAATCTGGTACGAGATGCAAAAAGGTGACACGAAACTCAAAGACCAGTGCCGCCATTTAGTGCGCCTTCCGAACGAGAAGTTCTTGAAGCACGGAGAGCGACCACCGAGCGAAGCGGGAGAGAAACGCACCGAGCTTTCTCAGGATGAGCCGCTCGCGATCCCAGTTTTCATTCCGCACCGGCCGAAGAAAGACCCAAGGGAGCTGAAAGTGCTCGACCCCGCTTCCGGAAGCGGGCACTTCCTTCTGTATTGTTTCGATCTCCTGTGGACGATTTACAACGAAGCCTATGCCGATGGCGATCTTGGCCCGGTGCTGCACAAGGAGTACCCGACACCCGAGGCATTGCAGCGGGCGATACCGGGGTTGATTCTGGCTCACAACCTCCACGGAGTCGACATCGATCTGCGATGTAGCCAGATTGCGGCCTTGGCACTCTGGTTGCGGTGTCAGCGGGCCTATCAGGATATGGGCCTCAAGAAGAATCGCCCGCCGATCGTTCGATCGAACTTGGTTTGCGCCGAACCCATGCCAGGCGAGCAGCAGATGCTCAAGGAATTCGTCCGCGGACTCGAACCGACGCTTCTGGGGCAAATCGTAGAAGTTGTTTTCGACAAGATGAAATTGGCTGGAGACGCTGGGGCACTTCTCCCGATCGAGGATGAGCTTCGAGACGCTATCTCGAGCGCCAAGCAGCAGTGGGTGCGAGAGATGAGCCAAGCAACGGATCGCAGGGGCCAGCCGCTTCTCTTCACTGAAGCGGAGATTGCGCGGATGCATGGAAGACCACTGCAAGGCTCCCTCTTCGACGTTAGTGGTATCACCGACGATCAGTTCTTCGAACACGCCGAAACAAAAGTAATCGACGCCCTTCGTCGATACGCCGAGAAAGCGCACAATGGCCATCAGCTGCAGCGCCGACTCTTCACCGAAGATGCCGTGCGTGGATTCGCGTTCGTTGATCTGTGCCACAAGAAGTTCGATGTGGTTCTAATGAATCCGCCCTTTGGCGATTCTTCCGTTGTCGCTGCGGAACTTCTCGACGAACAGCTATCAAAATCCGGTAGAGATTTGGGGAGTACCTTCGTCTCTGCTGCGATTTCAAGATGGGCACCTGATGGACTCGTTGGAACAGTACTGCCTTCATCGCCTCTCTTCAAACCGACATTTGCTGAATGGCGAAACCAAAATCTGCTTGGCGGTCGAGCCTTCATTCAGCTCGCGGCACATTTTGGTGGTGACATTCTTGACGGAGCAACGGTGAGCGCGAGCGCCCTTGTAACCACAAAGTCGCGGGTGACCAATGCGGCATTCTTCCGACTCATAAGGGAAAAGGACAAGCAGAGCAGTCTTGAATCCGCCATCGATGCCGCGAGCAGAGGTTGCAGTTCCACGCTTCTTTATATGAGCAGTCTCACTGGACTGGCAAGCCTCCCGGGTTCTCCAATTGCTTACTGGATTTCGCGTTCACTCCAGAATCGGCTTGGTTCGTTGCCATCTTTTGAAGGCGCAGGTGGAACAGTCAAGCAAGGAACCGCGACCGCTGACGAGTTTAGATTCGCTCGGGCATGGTGGGAGGTGCCATCTGATGGCGAGAAGTGGATGCCTTACACGAAGACGAGCGAGTATAGTCCATTCTGGGATGATCCGACCTGGGTATTGAACTTCGCCAACAACGGAGAAGAGATTAGAGCTACGGGAAAGGGCCGCATACAAGGGACTGAATTCTTTGGTCGGCCCGGCGTTAGCTATCCAAGCAAGTCAGTTTTGGGATTCAATCCGCGGGTGCACCCTTCCGGCGGTGCTTTTGGTCACACTGGCTCTGTCGCTTTTCCGAATCGACTGTCGGAGATGGGTCTGTTGGGTCTCCTGGCCAGCCGGCCAGTGGAGTATGCGTTGAGCCTCTTTCTCGGTTCGCTTCAGGGGGAAGCAGGATTTCACCCATTGCACTACGAGGTTGGTGTCATACAACGGCTTCCGTTTCCAGAAATTGGCGAGGAGGACTCGGCAGCCCTCGCCGACCTTGCAACCTGCGCCGTGAGGGAGGTTCGGCAGCTTTTCCGTCGAGACGAGACATCACACGATTTTGTTGCGCCGGCATGGCCGCTGTCGCCAGATGCATTGGATCGCTCAGTAGTTATGACAGCAGAAGAGGAAGCGCAAGCGTTCGATGTTTTGAACAGACTACGTTTCGAGATGGATCGAATCGTTGCACGGGCGTATGGGTTCACCAGCTCGGACGTTCAAGAGATGAATGATGAGTTTGCGGAACGAATTCCTCCGGCAAGTGGAAGATGGAGGCGCTACTTCGGTGCTGAGCCAGATCCAATTGTCCCCAAAGATCTGGTCGCCTCTTTGGTCTCTCACTCGCTCGGCGTCGTACTCGGACGATGGGATGTGCGGTACTCGACGGGCCAGAACGAGCAGCCCAACATGTCGGAGCCGTTCGGCAATTTGTCTAACCGGTCACCAGGAATGCTGCAAGACACCCGAGATCGTCCCGATCTTTTCGGCCCTTACCCGCTCCGGGTCGAAACCAACGGCATACTTGTTGATGATAGTCAGCATTCTGACGACTTGGTCCGACGCGTTCAAGAAGTGTTTGAGGTGATCTGCGAGGGGCGTGCAACCGACATTGAAAGGAGTTCGTGCCAAATCCTCGGAGTTAAGGACCTGCGCGAATATTTTCGCAGGCCGGGCAACGGGGGATTTTGGGACGACCACATTTCCCGTTACTCGAAGAGCCGCCGCAAGGCGCCGATCTATTGGCTACTTCAGTCCGCGAAGAAGAACTATGCCCTTTGGATCTACTATCCCCGACTCGACAAGGACTTGCTATTCAAAGCGCTCGTCAACTACGTCGAACCGAAGGTCCGACTGGAGGTTAACCATTTCGAAAGGCTGCGGATTGAGAAGGCGGCCACAGATGACACAGGCAAGGAGGCCAAAAGGCTCGCTAAGGAGATCGAGCGTCAGGAGGAATTCATCTCCGAGCTGAGAGACTTTGAGGACAAACTG
>JASHSD010000674.1 GCA_030036985.1 Bryobacteraceae bacterium | reverse complement strand
TTTGGTGGCATTGTCGAGCGTGACGAAAATCGTGTTCGACGACAGCGGTTTCCAGAAGGACTTGGTGATCACGGAAAGCTCGTTGAGCGCCTGTTCGCACGTGGTGCCCACGGCATCGAGCGATTGCGTCCGGATGGTCTGCTGCGTCTTGTAGTCCGGATCGAACAGGACGTTGACGCCGCACAGCTTCGCCACGGTCTCGAAGAGCACGGTGGGAGGCTCGTTGGTCATCCTAAGATCGAACGGCTGGGGATTGAGCGGCTTCAGCTCGGGAACGGGAAGCAGCGCGTCCGTCCGCTGCTGCTCCCGCTTGCGGGCCAGTTCGGCGGGGGTGAGGGTTTTGTCTTCTTCTTTATCCAGCTTTTCCTGTTCCGCCGCCGCGGCCGGGTTGTCGGAGGGGTTCGCGTTCCGGCGGATCATCTCGCGGGTTTGCCGGATCTCCTGGGCCGCGATGTCGGAGGCGGGATCGATTCCATAGGCCTTCTCGAACTCTGCCAGCGCTTCGTCCAGGTGCCCTTCGTTGCGCAGTTTGCGTCCGGCTTCCACGTGCGCATTGCCGGCTTCGAAGCGGACGCGGCGAACTTCGAGCTGATAGGCGGGGTCGGAGGGGTCCTGCTCCATAGCCTGCGCGGCCAGCTGCAGCGCGTGATCGTAATTTCCCTTGGCTTCTTCCTGCCGGGCGTCGTTGAAAAGCTTGTCGCCCTTCCGCGTGGATGCCTCCAGCAGCCGAACCGGGGTCGCGAGCAGACCCACCAGCACCAGGACCGTCAGTTGCCGACCGGTTAACCGTTTGAAACCGTTCATTTTGCCTGCAGCTTTGGCTGCGATCGGCCGATCCAGGCGGGATACACTATCATCTAACTGTCTGACGTGAAACGAAACCACCCCGTTGATACACAAATTAACGGATATGCGGCCCTCTCCGCTGGCGTCCGCTGACCGATGGCCACGCAAACCGAGTCGACCAAAACGCTGAGCGACAATCGCCAGGCCGGCCACAACTACTTCCTCACGGATCGGTATGAAGCGGGGATGGTGCTGACCGGAACGGAAGTGAAGGCCGCGAAGACGGGAAAAGTGCAGTTGCGCGACGCATACGCGACGATCGATAAGAACGAGGCCTGGCTCTGCAACGCCCACATCGCCGAATACAGCCACGGCAACCGGTCGAATCACCCGCCGGTGCGGGCGCGCAAACTGCTGCTGCATCGGCGGGAGATCGAAAAACTGCTGACGGCCACGCGGGAGAAGGGACTACAGTTAATTCCGACCCGCATGTATCTGAAGAACGGCAGGATCAAATGCGAGATCGCTCTGGCCAAGGGGAAGAAATTTCACGATAAACGCGAAGCAGAACGGGCGCGGAGCGATGAAGCCGAGGCGCGGGAAGCCATTCGCGCGAGCAAGGTCCGGTCGAGTTATGAATAGTGGGGTCAGGGCTTCGGCCCTGCGGCTGGCCTTCCGGCCAGCCCTGGCTCAGGTAAAACTGCTCGTTCGCAGACGCCGGGCGAAAGCCCCGCGGCAGGCTGAAAGCCTGACCCCACAAATACTCGGCCCAATCATGGAGATCAAATGGATTTGACGCTGCTGCGGGCGAAAGCCGCCGAGATCGATGCGGACGCGGTTGTCGTTCCGGTTCCCGAAGGCCCGCCGCTGGCGGAACTGGCAAACCCGCTGGGACCGTTCTACGCCTCCGGTGAAATCACGGGAAAGCTGCTCGAATTCACCCTGCTTCACCGCCTTGAAGGCTTCCGCGCGCCCCGGGTTCTGCTGGCGGGAACGGGCAAATCGGAGAAGTTCGATAGCGCCGTCCTGCGCCGGGTAGCCGGCGCGGCAGTGCGATACCTCAGGCCGAAGGGCGTGGCGTCGATCGCGTTCGCGCTGGAGGGCGATTCCGGGAACCTGGCGGCCGCGGCTGAAGGCGCGATTCTGGGCGCATGGCAACCGGATCAACTGAAGACGAAAAAGGATGCTGGCGAGAAGCCCCTCGTTTCAATCGCCATGGTCGTGCCCAACGTGGTCGCGCCCAACGGCGGACCGGATCTCGACAGCGCCATCGGGAAAGCGCGAATTATCGCCGAAGCGGCCAATCTTTCGCGCGAGATATCCGTCGAGCCGCCGAACCTGCTCACCCCGCTCACTCTCGCCGACCGCGCCCTCCGCATGGCTCGGGAGTGCGGCATCTCGTGCGAAGTGCTGGATCAGGACCGCATGCGCCAACTCGGCATGGGCGCGCTGCTTGGCGTCGCACAGGGGAGCGTGAATCCGCCCGCTCTCATCGTCATGCAATATAAACCGGAGAACGGCGCGTCGGGTGGTTCCAATGCCCACCTCGGTCTTGTCGGTAAGGGAGTCACGTTCGATACCGGCGGCATCTCGATCAAGCCCTCCGAAGGCATGGACAAGATGAAGTACGACATGGCCGGGGGCGCATCGGTCATCGGCGCCATGCAGGCGATCGCGAAACTGAAGGCGCCGGTTGCGGTCACCGGCCTTGTCCCGACGGTGGAAAACATGCCGGGCAGCCGGGCGCAGCGGCCCGGAGACATCGTGACTTCGCTCTCCGGCAAAACGATCGAGGTT
>JASHSD010000053.1 GCA_030036985.1 Bryobacteraceae bacterium | reverse complement strand
GAAGAAGATCGCCGCGCCGAACGCGAGCACCGTCCACAAGCCGTAGAACAGCGCTCCCGTGCCTGCCGAAAACACGGCTCCGGCGCGGCGCGTGCCGGTGCGCAGCCGCATGCTGAGTAACTGCGCGCGCAGGATTGCGGCGATTATTTGGAACCGCCCGCCCCGCGCTTCGATGACGTCACGCGCGGACGAATAATTTCGGAGATCAGATCCGGCTTCGATTTGTTGCGCTCCAGATGCGGATACAGTTCGCCGTCGTGATAATCGACGTTGATGGTTCGGTAGTATTCGCCGTCCTTGATCAGCAGCGCGATCGGGCCCGTGGTGCGCGGCGAGTCGCGCACTGCCTGGTGCAGAAGGAGACCCGAGAATTGGCGTCCGTTGATCGCCACGATCCGGGTGTCGGGCGTCAGACCCGCTTTGAACGCGGGCGTATTCAGATGAACGTCGATGATGTCGCCGTTATCGTGTACCGTGAATCCGAGCGAATAAGAAAGGTTGATGATCCGGCGCACATTCTCCCGCGTGCGCCAGAAGTCCGATTCCTCGGGCGTATAAACCAGACTGTAACCGCCGTTAAGGATGCCGTTGAGCGGCGCGTGCGGGGCTGTCGATTGCAGGCGTTCGTTCAGGAATGCGGCCCAATCGTAAGGCTGAACGGAATTGAGCGTGCGCACCACATCGTCGAACGTGTAGGGTTTCACCACTGGCCCGGTGCTCGGCGGCCCCGCGAAGGCTTTGCAGAAATCGTCGAGCGAGCGTTTGCCTTTGCTGAGGGTCCGCAGCGTGACGTCGACATCCAGCCAGATCAGCGCGCCTTCTTCGTAGAAATCGGTGCTGCGCCGCAAATCCGAGTAATCTTCGCGGGCATCGTACAGCAGCTGCGCCGCGACCGCGGTATCTTCGAGGGGCCGCCACGTGCGGCCGGCTTCATGATCGAGCGCGGCCGCATCGCGCGCGAGCGAACCGAAGAAATCCTCGGGCGTCCAAAGACCGCTGCGCGGCGAAAGCACCTCGCCCAGATACTGGGTGAGCCCTTCGTAAACCCAGAGCAGTTCGCCCTTCATCGGTTCGCTGTAATCGGGCGTGGCCAGTCCCGCGGGCATCCGGAATTTTCCGTTCCACGAATGCACATATTCGTGCGGCAGCAGATCGGCTTCGAGCTTGCGCACGCTGTAGTCGGTCAGCATGTCTTCGTCGGTGCGGTCGTCGCTCGATTCGTGATGCTCCAGGCCGAAATGGGCGACATGATCGCTGAGCGTCAGCAGGAAATGGTAACCGCGGTAGTGATGCGCCCCGAACAGCGCATTCGCTTCCTCGATCAGATTGCGGTAGTGCGTCACGTCGTCATCGCTGATATGGGTCGCATGTTCGCTGTCGGCGGCGATGTGGAGAAACGTGGGGATGGGGCCGCCGCGACTGAGATCGATGGTGCGGAAATTGATCCCGGTCTGCACGGGCGAATCGATCAGCATATCGAGCGGCGCGGGTTGGAATGTAATCTCGTTGCCCGATTGATGGTCGATGGGAAGAGCCGTTCCGAATTTCCATCCGTCCGGGATTTTGAGATCGGCCTGGTATTCGATCTCATCCGCCGGCGGTCCTTTCGGATAGAGCAGCAGTTGATTCCAGCTCAGCAAAGCCAGCTGCGAAGTGATCGAGCCACCCGCCGAAAAACCCTCGGTCTCCGGCGGCGAGATGAACTCGATCGACACATCCAGAGTGGAAACGTTCGGCGGAATATCGACATGAAACTCGAACATGTTGACGTCATCGCGCCGCCACGCAACCGTCTGGCCGTTCGCCCTCATGTGCACGCCCGCAAGGTCGACGATCGGCCCCGTGGGTCCGTGCTCGCCGGGAATCCACTCCGGGTAGAGCAGCGACATAGGCCCCGGCTTCACCGGAAACTGCATGGTGGCGCGGAGCAGGCGCCGCGGCGCATCTGTCGCGTCCACATTGAGGCGAATCGGACTCAGGCGAATCGACGGAGTCTGCGCCGACGCGAGCGTCGCCAATAACAGAGGAATCGTGTAACGAAGTTTCAGGTGAGCCATTCGAGTTTTTCGTATTCCCGGCCGCCAACCGTGCGCACGAAGACGTCTTCGAGGGACTCGGAGCCGGCGCGCAGATCCGCCATTGATCCTTCCGCTACTATTCTGCCCTCATGGATGATGGCGGCGTGGTCGCAGAGACGTTCTACGACTTCAAGTACGTGCGAAGTAAGGAAGATGGTTGCGCCGTGCCGCACCTGGTCCTGCAGAATGTCTTTCATGAGGCGCGCGCCCACGGCGTCCACGCCTTCGAACGGCTCATCCATCAGGAAAAGCTCGGGCCGATGAATCAGCGATGCGGCCATGGCGATGCGCTTCCGCATGCCTTTCGAATATTCGGCAATCAGCTTTCGCTGTTCGTGGGCGAGTTCGAAGAGCTCCAGCAGTTCTTCGGCGCGCTGTCTGGCCATCGGACGCGAGAGATGGTACATGCGGCCGACGAATTCCAGAAATTCCGCGCCGCTGAGGCGGTCGAAAAGCAGCGACTCGTCGGGGACCAGGCCGATGCGTTGTTTGATGGCCATTTCGTTGCCGGCGAGCGGCATGCCGAGCAGTTCGATCTCGCCCGAAGTAGGCGGTATCAATCCCGTCAACATGCGAATGGTGGTGGATTTGCCCGCGCCGTTGGGACCGAGAAAACCGAAGAAGGAACCGCGCGGCACTGTGAGGTTCAGCCCGTCCACCGCCGCTTTACCGTTATAGATTTTGCGCAAACCGCGCACGGCGATGGCGAACATGAAGAAATTATGCCATTTCGGGCCGAGCCGGTGACATCATAGGGAACCATGGGCATTACCGTGCGTCCGGCGGCGCCGGAGTGGTGCGCAAGCTCCAGATCGTGACAGAATCCTCCAAGCGGGTTTCCCAAAGACTGAAGACTGTAAATCCGGCGGTCAATTGGCGGGAACTTGCCGGGTTTCGTAATGTCGTTGTGCACGACTATCTCGGCACACGGGCCGAACGAATTGCATCGATTGTTCGAGAGGACATTCCGCGGCTCAAAGAACAGATCGCGACTATTATCGGGGGGGAGTTAGCGTGAGACGGTTCTTACCGGCGCGCGCACTGCGGCGCGGTCGGCTCGAAACGGCAACCCTTCTCGTAATTCCGTTGTGCGAGCCAATACTCACCGATGGAATCCGCAGCGGCCTGATAGTTCGGATCTTTCTCCAGCGCCTGCTGCCACAAAGCGAGTGCGCGGGTCACATTCCCGGATCGCAGATATGCCTCGCCAAGCGCGCAGAGCGCGGGCAGATTGCGCCCGTCCCGCGCCACGATCCGCTGGAACGTGATGATCGCGCGATCATAGCGCGACGTATAGAGCAGGCCCAGACCAGTCTCGTAAGCTTCGGCTTCGGCGAGCCGGTCCTTCGGGTCAATCGGCGATTTATTCGCGGTCTGTTTTCCGCCGGCCGTATAGCCGAGCGAACCCAGCACCTCTTTTGCACGCGCCGAAATCTCCGGTCCGGCGTTGGGCGCGGACTTCGGCGGATGCCGGTTCATCAACTCGACGATGTGCGCCTTCATTGACGCAGCGTCCTTCGGATGCATGGCGACGATATTGACGCGCTCGCCGGGGTCTTTCGCGAGATCGTAAAGCTCGGGCTTGGGCGCATCGATGTACTTCATCGACCCCACGCGCAGCGCCCGCAAAGGCGCCCATCCGAACGCCTGATGCGGATACATGCTCTCGCTGTAAACGGCGTGCTCGCCACGCCCCGGCAGCAGACTCACGCCCTCAAACGAAGGCGGCGCGGCGATGTGGAGGAAATCGAGCAGCGTGGGCGCGACATCGATCAGTCCGCCGG
>JASHSD010000001.1 GCA_030036985.1 Bryobacteraceae bacterium | reverse complement strand
TGCGGGAAGAAAACCGGCAGTTGAAGGAAGAGCTGGGGCGAAAATACCGCTGGGACAACATTGTCGGACGCAGCGCCGGGATGCAGCAGATTTTTGCCACGGTGATGCGCGTGGCCCCCTCGCGCGCAACGGTTCTGCTGGCGGGCGAGAGCGGCGTGGGCAAGGACCTGATCGCGCGCGCCATCCATTTTCATTCGCCGCGCAAAGACCGGCCGTTCGTGAAGATCAACTGCACGGCGCTGCCGGAAAACCTGATGGAGAGCGAGCTGTTCGGTTACGAAAAGGGCGCGTTCACGGGCGCGAATGTTTCCAAACCGGGCAAGTTCGAACTGGCGGATACGGGCACCGTAATGCTGGACGAAATCGGCGACGTGCCGGCGAACATTCAGGTGAAGCTCCTGCGCGTGCTGCAGGAACGCGAGTTCGAGCGGCTGGGCAGCAACAAGACTCTGCATATCGATGTGCGCGTGATTGCGGCGACGAACCGCGATCTGCGGGTTGCCCTCGAAGACGGCACGTTTCGCGAGGATCTCTATTACCGGTTGAATGTGGTGCCGATCGAAATTCCGCCGCTGCGCGAGCGAAAGGAAGATATCCCGTATCTCACGCGGCATTTTGTGGAGAAGCTGGCGCCGGAAAGCGGCGGTCGCGTGCGGGGGATTACCGACGCTGCGATCGACAAGCTCATGACGTATTCCTGGCCGGGAAACGTGCGCGAATTGGAGAACGTGATCGAGCGCAGTATCGTCATGGCGCCGGGCGAGAAACTCGACGCCGACGACATCCGGCTCGATATGAATCTGCGGGCGCGCCACAACTCCGGCGAGTTGGGATTGCCGGAAGGTATGAGCCTTGACGCGTATGAGCAGGAACTGATCCGGAATGCGCTGAAACAAGCCAATGGGAATAAGAGCCAGGCGGCGCGGATTTTGGGATTAACCCGGAACGCTCTGCGCTACCGGTTGACGCAGATGGGAATTGAAAGCTGAGTCCGCGTATTGACAACACATGTACAATGAAGCTGCGGACCTTTCGTTCGATTGGGATGAGAAGAACGTCAGTCATATCGCACGCCATCGCATCGAACCGTCCGAGGTTGAGGAGTTGTTTCGTAACGATCCTGTGGTCAGGGATCATGACGTCAGGGGTGGCGAGGATCGGTGGACCGTGGTGGGATCTACGAATGCCCTGCGGGCTCTGGTGGTGGTGTTCACAGTGAGATACGGCGGTATCCGCGTAGTTACAGGCTGGCCCGCGGACCGCAGGACGGCCAGAGAGTACTTCGCCGAAAGAGGAATGTAATCAAGATGCCCGGAAAGAAGCTTGTTATCCCATCCTCTAAAAACGAGGAGGACGAAGCGGCATGGTGGGAAAAGAACCGCGTTAGGGTTGAGGCAGACTTGCGCGCAGCGATGCGCGCGGGCGAGACGATGTCACTGTCGGATGCTCTGTCGCGAGCGGGCAGGAAAAAGACGCTCGTGCCGGTGACACTTCGGCTGCCCAGCGAAGATGTTGCCGCGGCCCGGGAACTTGCGGATGACAAGGGCCTCGGTTACCAGACCTATATCAAACTTCTACTGCACGAAGCTCTTCAGAAGGAAGCCGGGCGCATGTCCCGGAAATGAACGCGACGCGTTGGTTCATCCAACAATATCCAGAACGTCCATTGCCGGCGAACGCGAACGCAACCCCATTCTACGCCGTTCCCGGGCAGCCGAACCGATCCACGTTAGACTGAATTCCAAATGAAACTTCGCATCGCGGGCGCCTTGGTCATACTCGCAGCGGCGCCTTTCGCGCTCCATCCCGCCGCGGACGATCCCATCCTCGGCTTCGACACGGCGTCCCAGGCGCGGGAGGTCCGCTGGGAACAGCAGATGCGCGCCATCCCGGACGCGAAGCATATCGGGGAATTCATCAAACGCTATTCCGACAAGCCGCACATGGCGGGTACGCCGCAATCGAAGCAGATCGCCGAATCGATCCTGGCCCAGCTTCGCGAATACGGCATCGACGCGCACATCGAGCAGTTCGAAGCGCTGCTGCCGACGCCGAAAACGCGCCTCGTCGAAATGACCGCGCCGTCGAAGCTTCGTCTGAAGCTCGAAGAACCCCCAATCGCCGGCGATAAGTATTCGAGCGACCCTGGCATGGTCCCGACCTACAACGCCTACTCCGCCGATGGCGACGTAACCGCGCCGCTGGTCTACGTTAACTATGGGCTGCAAGCCGACTACGATGTCCTCGCCGGCCTGGGCATCGACGTGAAAGGCAAGATCGTGATCGCGCGTTACGGCCGAAGCTTTCGCGGCATGAAACCGAAGATCGCGAAAGAGCACGGCGCCATCGGCTGCATCATCTATTCGGATCCGCGCGACGACGGCTACTTCCAGGGCGACGTTTTTCCCAAAGGCCCGTTCCGGCCCGAAGAAGGCGTGCAGCGCGGCAGCCTGCTCGATCTCTCGCTCTATCCTGGCGATCCGCTGTCGCCGGGCTGGGCTTCCGAACCCGGCTCGAAGCGCCTGCCGCTGAGCGAAGCCGCCACCATGGCTAAGATTCCGACGATGCCGATTTCCTGGGGCGACGCGAAACCGCTGCTGGCCAACCTAACCGGCCCCGTTGCGCCCGACTCCTGGCGCGGCGCGATTCCGATCACTTATCATCTCGGGCCGGGCGCGACGAACGTCCACATGAAGCTCACCATGGATAATTCGACGCACCCGCTCTACGATGTAATCGCGCGCATTCCCGGAACCGAATTCCCGGACCAGTGGGTGCTCGACGGCAATCATCATGATGCGTGGGTGCACGGCGCGAGCGACCCGCTCTCCGGCGCATCTTCCCTCATGGAAACCGCGCGCACGCTGTCCGAAATGACGCGCAAGGGATGGCGGCCCAAGCGCAGCATCCTGTTTGCGTTCTGGGATGGCGAGGAGTTCGGTCTGATCGGGTCCACCGAGTGGATGGAGAAGCACGCAAGCGAGCTGGACCAGAATCTGATCGCCTATTTCAATACCGATTCCACCGGCAAGGGACGATTCACCATAAGCGGTTCGCATACGCTTGAGGAATTCATGCGGGAAGTCTCGCGGGACGTGAACGACCCGGTCAGCGGGAAGCCGCTCGAGGGTCAGGGCGAATTTCACATCGGCGCGCTCGGATCGGGTTCGGATTACACGCCGTTCCTGCAGCATCTCGGCATTGCATCGCTCGATGTCCGCTTCGCCGCCAACGATTCCGGCATCTATCACTCCGATTACGACGATTACGACTGGTTCAGCCATTTCTCCGATACGAACTTCGTTTATGGGCGCACCTTGTCGGCGGTGCACGCCACCGCTTTGATGCGGCTCGCCGACGCGCCCCTGATGCCATTCGAGTTCGAGCGTTTCGTCTCGACGGTGCGGCGCTATACGGATGAGATTCAGGCTTTGCCGAAAGCGCCGAAATCGCTGCTCGCGGGCGTGCGCGCCGAGATCGCGCGGGTCGATGTGGCCGCGTCGGCGCTGAACGAAGCGGAGGTGCGCGCGATGCCGAGGCTCGCGTCGGCTCCTCCGGAAAAGCTCGCGATGGTGGACCGGATTCTGTTTCGCACCGAGCGCAGTCTGACGCTCGATCCGGGATTGCCGGGCCGGCCCTGGTATCGGCATCGCATCTACGCGCCCGGCAAGTACACCGGTTATGAAGCGAAGACGCTGCCGGGCGTTCGTGAACCGGTCGAGGCGGGCAACATCGACGAAGCGCGGCAGCAGGCGGAGCAGGTCGTGCAGGTGCTGCGCGCGTTGAACGATCGGATCGCCGAAGCCACGAAGCTGCTGGGAGAATTATGATCGAAACGCCTTGGGGCGAAATCGAAGTAGCCGATGCGCACGTGCATTTCTTTTCTCCCGAGTTCTTCCGCACTCTGACGCAGCAGAAAGGCGAGGATGTCGGGCCGCTGCTCGGATGGGAGATCCCCGAATCCGCCGGAGCTCTGTCCGATAGCTGGGCGGTTGAGATGGACCATCGTGGCGTCGGGAGCGCCGTGCTCGTGGCCAGCACGCCGGGGGAAATCGAATCGGTCGCTATCGCCGCGGAACGCCATCCCGATCGCTTTCATCCCGTGGTCATGATGAATCCGATGATGGCCGGCGGCGATATGCGGATTTCCCGCGCCCTGAACGACGGCTCGGTGAAGGGCATGTTCCTGTTCCCGGCGATGCACAAGTATTCCATGCACGATCACCAGGTGTTTTCCCTGCTCTCGATCGTCGGAGCACATCCGGGCGCCGTGGTCTATGTGCACTTCGGCATGCTCAGCGTCGGTTTTCGCGCGAAGCTCGGCCTCTCTTCGCCTTTCGACATGCGCTTCGCGAATCCGGTGGACCTGCATGCCGTGGCGCTCGCATTCCCGCATCTCCGTTTCGTGATTCCGCACTTCGGCGCCGGCTATCTGCGCGAGGCGCTGATGGTGGCGGATCTCTGTCCGAACGTTTACTTCGACACTTCCAGCTCGAACAAATGGATGCGATGCGAGCCGACGCCGCTCGACCTGCCCGGCGTCTTCGCCAAAACGCTCGAAGTGCTGGGACCGAAGCGCCTGTTGTTCGGCACCGATTCGTCGTGGTTTCCGCGCGGCTGGATGCGGGATGTCTTCGACGAACAGGTGCGGGCGCTTGAGACCGTCGGCATCGATGCCGAAACTGCGCGGGCGATATTCGGCGGAAATCTGCGCGGGCTTTTCCGGCAACGGGAGTAAACTGTCTGGAGTCCATGCGACTTCGGATTTTCTTTGCCATCCTGCTGGCACTTCCGGCTGCCGCGGCGGAATCGGGCGAAGCGGTCTATGCACAGCGCTGCGCGCGTTGTCACGAGCTCGGCAGCGACCGCATTCCCACGCGCGAAACGTTGCGCAAGATGCCGGCCACGCGCATACTCCGCGCGCTGAATTACGGCGTGATGATCGCCATTGCATACACGATGAACACGAGCCAGAGGGAAGCCGTCGCGAAGTGGTTGGGCACGCCGGGAGGCGACCCGGAGCCTTCACCGGCGGCGTTCTGCGCCGATCGATCGGTGAAGCTTGCCGCGCGGCCCGCATCGCAATGGAACGGCTGGAGCCCGGGCGCCGACAACGCCCGCTTTCAACCCGCCGGCGCCGCCGGCCTGAATGTGGACGGCGTGCGCAATCTGAAACTCAAGTGGGCGTATGCGTTCGAGGGCGATATCACGGCCTTCGCCCAGCCGACTATTCTCGACGGCAATCTCTTCGTCGGCAGCGCCGGCGGCGCGATTCACGATCTGGATGCGCAGACCGGCTGCACGCGCTGGGTCTATCAGGCAAGCGGGCCGGTGCGAAGCTCGATCCTCGCCGTGCACGAAGGCGCGCGCTACATGCTGTTGTTCGGCGATCAATCGGGATGGTTCTACGCGCTCGACGCCGTGACCGGCAAGCTGCTGTGGAAGAAAAAGGTGGAGGCGCACGACGCCGCCCGCCTGACCGGCGCGCCTGTGGCGTTTCACGGCGTGGTGTTCGTTCCGGTCGCCAGTTGGGAAGAGAACCGCGCTTCCGATCCCGCATACGAATGCTGCACCATGCGCGGCAGTTTGGTCGCCCTGCGCGTTCGCGACGGTTCGCAGGTGTGGAAGACGTATATGGTCGATCCGCCGAAACGGATCGGGAAGAAGTTCGGGCCTTCGGGCGCGGGCATTTGGTCTGCGCCCACGCTGGACATCAAGCGCGGGCTGATTTACGTCACCACAGGCGACAACTATTCAAACCCGGTAACGAAGCTGAGCGATGCGGTGGTCGCGCTGCGCATCGCGGACGGGCGGATCGTCTGGTCGCGCCAGTTCACCGACAACGACGTTTTCAGCGGAGCATGCGTGGCGTCTCCCGACTGCGGCCCGGATTTCGATTTCGGCTCGTCGGCGATTCTCGTGAACGCGGGCGGCCGCAGCCTTCTCGTGGCGGGACAGAAATCGGGCGTAGTGCACGCGCTGGACGCTGACAAACGCGGCGAAGTTGTGTGGGAGCTGCGCGTCGGCAAGGGATCGAGAAACGGCGGCGTGCTTTGGGGCATGGCATCGGACGGCCAAAACGTTTACGCGGCCGTCTCCGATGTCAGCCGGAAGACGCACAAACCCGGCGATCCCGCGGACCTTCGCACGAACGATGTCGATCCCGCGGCCGGCGGCGGTCTGACCGCGATCCGGCTGAGCGACGGCGCCAAAGTTTGGTACGCGCCGGCGCATCCGTGCGACCCGCCGAAGCCGGGCTGTAGTCCGTCGCAACCCGCCGCGGTTACTGCGATTCCCGGCGTGGTTTTCTCAGGGTCGAACGACGGCCACATGCGCGCCTATGCCGCCGAGGACGGGCGCGTTCTCTGGGATTTCGATACCGCGCGCGATTTCGATACGGTCAACGGCGTGCCGGGCCACGGCGGTTCCATCGACGGACCAGGCGCGGTGGTGGTGAAAGGCATGGTGTACGTGAACTCCGGCTATTCGCGGCAGAGCGGCATGCCGGGGAACGTGTTGCTGGCGTTTCAGTAGCGGAGTGGGACCCGGCGTAAACTACTCCGCATGGGATCTTCCATTCTGATGAGTGTGGGTTTGACTGCCGCTCTGCTCTGCGCGCTTTCCATAGGACCTGCCTGGGCCCAGGCGCCTTCGCAGCAGAAGTACATAATCGCAATCGGCACGCCGTCCGAAACAGTATCCTCCGGGACGATTTGGCTGTACAGCTTTTCGTGGTACGGCCTGCAGAAAATCCAACTGGGGGCAATTAAGAACGGTCTCGCGACGTTGCCCATGGATATCGCCCAATTGAAACGAAATCTCAACCCGAACCCGAACACGGACGGCTATGTCGTCGTGCTCCAAATTGGCGAGCACCTTTGGTACAGGACGCCGAATATCCTGCCCAACGCGATCTGGAACAGCCTGCCTTCGGCCGTGAATTCTCTCGGGCGAGCGAGTCCGTCATCGACCGGGGAGGTTCAACTGCTTCTGCCTCCTCTTGTCAAGCGGCGCATCACTCTGATCTATCCGGATGGCCACCCGGCGGTAAACGCGGAGGTCACACCTTCCATTTATCTTTGGGACATGAATCATTGTGGCTTTCATATGGGTCTGCCGCTGGGAACATTCCGGACAGACAAGACCGGCACGATCGAACTCTCCGCGCCATTGGTGGCGCTCTACCTCGATGGAATCTTTTACTACGAAGAGGCCGGCACAGGTCTCGCGGGCAAGGCATACTCCGACAATATTGGCCTGAAAACAGGGGCGGAAAAGAACGTGGTTTTAAAGGAGCAGTGGGAGTTCACTGATGATGACTATCTTTTCGACGATGTCCAAGTGCAGGTTGTGACAGCCGATGGCCAGCCTCGAAAGGACGTTGACGTATACGGGAATTGGCGGACGAACACGTGCGGCGGTGCAGATAGGATCGGCCGGACCGATTCGAAAGGCGTAGCGCAGATTCGCGTTGACCCGAGCTTCACCGGGCTGGAGTTGATGGTCGGCGGCCCTTATAGCGCGGGAGACCCGCAAGCGGACGGCAAGTCGCGTGATTTGACCGACGACGAACTGCGCGAGCTTTTCGCGAAAGAAAAGGTGACGATTCGGTGGTGATAACGCTGCGAAAGCTCCGAGTTACTTTCCGAACGCCAGCTTCTCCTTGCGCTGCTCCTCAGCCTTGATCGACGGCCCGAAGACCTGCTCAAAGAAGCCCTCCTTCACCAGTTTCAGCACATAGCCGTTGTCGATCACCTTGTGAAAATCGTAAGCCTTCATCTGCGCCGCCACGTGCGCATCCGCCTGCTGACCGACCACCGACTTCACCGCACCCGCCAGCACAAACGGCACGCGCTCGAACGCGTTCGGCTTCGCATACAGATCGTAGACGCGTTCCATGTCCGACTGCTGGGCGTTCTTATCGTAAGCCAGGAAAGTTTTCACCGCGAACGCCTTGTCCTCATAGAAGCGCTTGATGGCTTCGGCGTGCGCCTTGATCAGCGCCTCGGCGAGACCGGGGTCCGCGGCCACGACGCTCTTCTTCATGATGTAAGCGGTCGAGGCGAAGATATCCTCGTGCTCGGCCAGGTTGTCGAGCGTCCGGAAACCCGCGGCTTCCACCCTGAAATAAGCCGGCGCGGTCAGCAGCGTAGCGTCCGCGCGTCCGCTCTCTAGCGCGGCGGCGCGTCCGCTGACGTCCGTGCCGACCGGGATCCACTGCACGTCGCGCGAAGTCAATCCCGACTTGCCCAGCAACGCGACCAGATACCCGTAGGGCGCATCGCCGATCTGTCCCACAGCCACGCGCTTGCCCTTGAGCGCCTTCATATTCGGGATGTCCTTGTTGGCCATGAGCGCGAACATGCCGCGGTTCAGCGAACTGCCGATCAGAACCAGCGAACCATCCCGCATCGCCGCCTGCATCAACTGCTCGAGCGACGAATTTACCATCTGGCCCTCGCCGCTGACCAGCATGGCGATGCCCGCGGGATGCACGCCGAAGACAAGGTTCACGTCGAGCCCGTATTTCCTGTAATACCCGCCGTCCTTCGCGATGAACAGTGGCCAGTTGGACCCGCTTCGGTTGGGGTAGTTGATGGTGATTTTCTTAAGCGGAGCCTGGCCGAACCCGGGGAGAGCGGTCGCGGCGAGAAGCGCCGCCATCGCGATTCTGCGTTTCATGCTGCCGGAATTATATCGGAAGCGGCCTGCCCCAAAAAACCTTGCCTCCAAACTTGTTTCCAAACTGGCATATAATTTCGCCAACGTGAAGTTCGCGAAGATCCTGCGCCTTACCGCCTGGCCGGCGACGGCCGCTGTCCTCAGCCTGCTCCTTTCTTCGCGGCTCGCGCGAACGGCGGATGACGCAAACGCGATTCCGGTGCGGCTGATCGTCGTGAATTCGGCCGAAGATGCGCAGGCTGTTATGGACCGGTTGAAGGCCGGCGCCGACTTCGCGGTCCTCGCGCGGGAAGAGTCCGTGGATCCGACATCGATCGACGGCGGTTTTCTGGGGAAAATCGATCCCGCTTCGCTGCGCGACGAATTACGAGACGGGCTGCGCGTAGTACAACCTGGGCAGCTTTCGAGGATCGTCAGGTTGCCCAGGGGCTACGCGATCATGCAGGTCCTGACGGAATCCGAAGCCGCGGATCTGGGGAAGGCCGACCGCGCCCTGCAGGCGCTCATCAGCGCTGACGGGAGCATCCGGCTTGCGCCCCTCGTGGGTGGGCAGGACGAGGCATTGTCGCTTCTGGCCCGGCGGAACGTTCCGGAAGGCTGGGGCCAGGACCTGCATGCCGTCTGCGAATCCTACCGTCAGGCGCCGCTGATACTTCGAAAGCAGCTGGACGCGCTGGAGGATCCGGCGAACAAACAGAGTCCGCTGCGCGATAAGTCCACAAAGCGGCTCGACGTGATGAATTTCTACGTGAGCAGCGGACAGATCTATGCCTACCAGGGTGAAATGGCGAAGGCGGTCGACGAGTGGGAGATCGCGTACCGCATCGCCTCGGCGGACGTTCCGAACGCCATGCCGCTGATGGAGGAAGTGCTCGGAGTCGGTTACCTGCACAAATCGGAGATGGACAACGACATCTATCGCAATCCCGGCGACCGCTGCATCTTCCCGATGCGTCCGGATGTCCACTACCCGCAAACAACCAGTGCGATGAAGGCCATTCAGTATTTCACGAAATATCTGGAGCGAACGCCCGACGATCTCGAAAAAGACCTCGAAGTGAAATGGCTGCTGAACCTGGTGTATATGACGCTCGGGAAATACCCAGCCGGCGTTCCGCCAAAATACCTGCTGCCGCTTGCGCCATTTACGTCCGGCGATACGATCGGACGCTTCACCGATGTGGCCCCACAGGCCGGCCTGAATCTCTTTGCGATGGCTTCGGGTGTGATCGTCGACGATTTCGAGAATAACGGCCGGTTCGACGTCGTGACATCAAGCTACGATGCCTGCGAACCGATGCACTATTTCCATAACAACGGCGACGGAACTTTCTCCGACCAGGCCGCAAAGGCCGGCCTCACCGACCAGCTGGGCGTCGGCCTGAACCTCGTGCAGGCCGACTACAACAACGATGGATGCACCGACATTCTGGTCCTGCGGGGAG
Organism: Bryobacteraceae bacterium; assembly: GCA_030036985.1. GTDB lineage: Bacteria > Acidobacteriota > Terriglobia > Bryobacterales > Bryobacteraceae > BOG-234. The sequence continues at coordinate 4,005 of JASHSD010000001.1, read as the reverse complement.
CATGGCAGTCGCAGAACCTGGCGCAGCGCAAATCGCTGCTTCGGAACAACTGTAACGGGACCTTTACGGACGTCACGAAAGCGAGCGGTCTGGCGGAACCGGCGACCAACACTCAGACGGGGGTTTGGGCCGATATCAACAACGACGGTCTGCTCGACCTTTTCGTGGGTAACGAGACCGGGCCCGGCCAACTCTTCCTGAACAAAGGTGACGGAACTTTCGAAGACATCTCCCGTTCCGCGGGTATAGACCGGAACGCGATTACGAAGGGCGTCGCGGCAGCCGATTATGATAACGACGGCTATGTGGATTTCTACGTTTCCAATCTGAACGGCGCCAACTATCTCTATCACAACAACCATAACCTTACGTTCACTAATATTGCCGGACAAGCCGGCGTACCGGGGGTCGGGAGAAGTTTCGTCGCATGGTCCTTCGATTACGACAACGATGGTTGGCCCGACTTATTTGTCGCGAACTATGGCGCATCGATCGAAGAGACGCTGAAAACCTACCTCGGGCTGCCGAATCAAGCCGGGACGATGAAGCTGTATAAGAACCTTGGTAACGGGGCTTTCCGGGACGTTACCAAAGAGACCGGGCTGGACAAGGTCTTCATGCCCATGGGGGCGAACTTCGGCGACGTGGACAATGACGGTTATCCGGATATCTATCTCGGCACGGGAAATCCTTCGTATGCTTCGCTGTTCCCGAATGTGCTGCTGCGGAATAAGGATGGAAAATCCTTTGTGGACGTCACGGCTTCTTCCGGCACGGGCGAGTTGCACAAAGGACACGGTGTCGCCTTTGCGGACATCGACAACGATGGGGATGAAGACATTATCACTTCGATCGGCGGCGCACAGCCGGGGGACCGCCATGCTTTCCTGCTGTTCGAAAATCCGGGCAATGGCAACGACTGGATCAGTCTGAAGCTGGTGGGAGTGAAGGCGAACAGGTCCGCGATCGGAGCGCGGATCAAAGTGACTGTGAAAGACCAGGTCGGCGCTGAACGGTCAATCTATCGCACCGTCAGCAGTGGGGGATCCTTCGGCGCATCGCCGCTTGAGCAGCACATCGGGTTAGGGAAGTCGGCGCAGATCGTCAGCATCGAAATATTATGGCCGGGAGGAGGCAGGACGCCGCAGACCTTTTCCAACGTGGGTAAGAACCAGGCTCTGGAGATCAAACAATTCGCCACGGAATACACGAGACTGGAGCGTCGCCGGGTGCGCCTGGGAGGCTCAAACCGATGAGAGCCGTATTCATGGCGCTGGCATGTCTTTGTGCGTGCCACGAACTGACCGCGGCGACACGGTATCCCGTTAATGGCCTGATCCTGAGCATCGACAAGCCCCATCGGGCGTTTGTCGCATCCTGTTCGGCCGTGCCCGGCTACATGAAAGCCATGGTGATGCCGATCGCGGTGCGCGACCCGCAATCCCTCGACGCCCTGAAGCCGAGCATGTTCATCGATTTCACTCTGGTGGTGGAAAAGGATCGTTCGTATGCCGAAAACGTTCGCGTTCACGAATACCAAAACCTGGCGCAGGAGCCACTGCTGGTTCGCCGGCTGGAACTGCTGTCCGGACTCGATGGTAAAGCGCCTCCGCCGGCGTCGCTTGCCATCGGCGCGCCAGTGCCGGATTTCACGCTCACCGATCAGACCGGGCAGCGTGTGAGTCTTTCAAGTTTAGCAGGCAAGGTGGTGGGAGTCACCTTTATCTATACGAGTTGTCCCCTGCCCGACTATTGCTTTCGACTGTCCAACAATTTCGGACGCTTGCAGAAGCGCTTCGCGGCACGGATGGGCAGCGATCTGGTGTTACTGAGCATCAGTTTCGATCCGGTTCACGATTCGCCGGAGGTTCTGGCGAAGTACGGGAGCATCTGGAAGGCCGACCCGAATTCGTGGCGCTTTTTGACGGGAACGCTCGCTGAGGTACAGGCGGTGTGCCGGCGGTTTGGCCTGAACTTCTGGCCAGATATGGGGACCTTGGCGCATTCCATGCATACGCTCGTCATTGACCGGGAGGGTAAACTGGCGGCCAACTTTGAGGGCAACCAGTTCAGCGCCGAGCAACTGGGCGATTTTGTAGAGACAACGCTGAACCACGTCAGGTAATTGCCACTGCTCTTATGCACTATCCCGGCGAATGCGATGTCGCTACCGAGCCGCGGCTTTGACGACGTCCGGATTGCTTTCGGCTTGCGCGACCGACTACGACAGGGATTCTGAAGATCCCGTTCGCGCCGGGTCCAAAGCCGCCGCGGTAGAGGTCGGACAGTCCTTATTGGGGCGATGGCTGACATCCGCGCGTGCCAGCGGGTCGAATGGGCCGGAACTCAGATCTTCCAGCGTCCCCTCCGCGGATCACCCTGTTCGTCGCGTTCGCGAAGCGCGTGTCGATGAGAACGCCGACGCCCCGAATCTCTCTGAGGCCTGGGTTATGGCCCAGTCCTGCATGCCCCGCCCAACGAAGCGTTTACAACCCGCTGCACATCGACAACAGTGCACTGTCCGGTAAGCTGCAGGTCCGCGTTGGTACAGGGGGTCGTCCCGATCGCCTGATTGATCGCGAGTTGGACGTCGACCGAATTAACGAGCCCGTCGCCGTTGAGATCGCAGGCCGACGGAGGAGTGGTCGCGGCTAATGCAAAGCTCCAACTCGTTCCGTTCCACTGCTTGATGTAGACGTTGCGTAAAGAACCGTAGCTGACCTCCCCCCATGCAACGACGGGCTGGCCCTTGTAGACGACCGCCGTTGGCCTTTCCGCGCTGCCGTTCGTCGCGTTTGCGTTCAGACTTCCGCCGAGAGGTGTCCAGGCCGACCCATTCCATTCGTCGACGTAAACCTGCATCGTCTTGCCAAGCCCTTCCTGCTCTGCCCATGTGCAGTAGAGGGAAGTGCCGTCCGTGAACAGGTACGGGTACTCGGCCCAGCCTGCAGAAGTGTTCGTGTTCAGTGTCCCACTGCCTGCAAGAGTCCAGGCAGAGCCGTTCCAGGTCTTGACGAACACCTGACTGACGCCTGTCTGACTGCGCTCCGTGTAGGCCACGTATGGCTGAGAAAGCCAGGCGATGGAGGCACTCTGCGCCCAGTTGGAAGTGTTGCTCACAGCGCCTCCCAGCGCCTGCCAGGAACCGTTCACGTATTCAGACACGAATACCTGCGGCGTTCCCTCAGCCATTCGCGACGTGTTCTCCTGGAACTCGGTCCAGGCCACGTACGGATTTGTGCCGTCGGTCGCGAGGGACACGGAGACTGCGTGCGGACTGTTGGCGCTACTCTGCGTGCCGCGATTCAGCGTGCCCGTGCCTACCTGGCTCCATCCGGACCCGTTGTAGGAATCGACGTACAGATAATTGCAGTACGGACTGCACGCCCTCGCGACTTCGAGAAACGCGACATAAGGCGTAGCGCCGATGGCGATCAGGGATGCCGGCCCACTGGTGTCGCCGGTGCCGGACGTAATCGGCGGAATGTAACTGCCGGACCATGTGGACGTGGAAGTATTCCAGGATTTCGCGTACAGGTTGTCAGGCTCGAACATGCTGGAGTTGCTTTGCTTATCCCACACCAGCCATGGGACGCCGTTCACTATTGCCATTGTCGGATCTTTGGACTCGTTTTGCCCGGAGTTCTCCGCGTCCAACGCGGCGTATGTGGACCCCATGGCCGACCAGGAACCAGCAGAATACTGGAATGCGTATATGTGCGGAAAGTAACCGGGGTCATTTTCAAGCGGAGTCCCTGTTTCGATCCAACTGGCATAGAGCGCCGGTCCGTTGACGGCCAGAACGGGCTGTAGCGCCCAGTCAGTCGCGTTGAGATTCAAACTGCCCGGGCTCGGGCTATAACTCGGATTTCCGGCGTACCCGACATTGTTCCCTGTCCCGCCATACCTGAAAAACCAATTCTGATATTGCTGATAGGTGTTGTTAACCGTGCCTCCCGCATAGCCGCCGGTTCCGGGCCAGACCAGCATGAATACATTGTCGTC
>JASHSD010000673.1 GCA_030036985.1 Bryobacteraceae bacterium | reverse complement strand
GGCGGTGAACGCGCAGCGCGGCGTGCTGCTCACCCTGGAAGGCGAGAAGCTCGTGCCGCGCGCTCACAAGGGCGATGGCTTCCGCATCAGCACGGCGGTGCGCGACCGCGTGCTCTACAGCGGCGTCTCGGTGCTGGTGCGGGACACCGCGGCCGACGATATTTATCGCGATCGCCGCAGCATTGTCGAACAGCATATCCGCACGCTTATGGCGGTTCCGCTGCAGACCAGAGATCGGGTGATCGGCATCGTTTATGTGGATTCACCGTCTCTGCTGCGCGAATTCACTGAAGACGATCTGGGCCTGCTGACGGTAATGGCGAATGTCGCGGCGATTCGCATCGAGCAAACCCGTTTCACAGAACTGGAACAGGCGAGGCAGTTGATGGCGCGCGAACTGGAGCAGGCCGCGGAGATTCAGCGCGAATTTCTGCCCGCGGCCGCGCCCGCCGTCAAAGGACTCGATCTGGCGGGGTACAACGCGCCATGCCGCACGGTAGGCGGCGATTACTACGATTTTTTTTCCTACGACGGCAGCCGTGTCGCCATGGTTCTGGGAGATGTCTCCGGTAAGGGGATGCCCGCGTCGCTGCTGATGATGGGACTGCAGGCGCGGGTACAGGTTCTGATCGAGGAGCCCAATAGCCTTTCCGACAAGGCCCTTTCGGAAGCGATGACAAGGCTGAACCGCCTTACTTCGGCGAACTGCCCGCCGAACCGCTTTATCAGCCTTTTCTTCTGTATTCTCGATGGCGATACCGGGGAGCTGACGTACTGCAACGCGGGACATAATCCGCCTTTGATTGTCCGCGCGGACGAGACTTATCGGGAGCTGCGGGGCAGCGGTCCGGTATTGGGAGTCTTATCCTCCAATGAATATCATGAGTATCGGGAAAGACTGGATATCGGGGATATTCTCGTGATTTACAGCGACGGCGCGACCGAGGCGCAAAATCGCGAAGGAAAACAGTTTGGAGTGGAAGGTCTTGCTAAGGCTGTCCTGGCAAGCCGCACCGAACCGGCGGCAGACATCATCAGCCATATCAACAACTCATTGGCTCTTTATACCGAAGCTTCGCCGCCCGCGGATGACATCACGTTGATCATCGCCCGCCGCATCGGCTGAAGCGCGAACTGCGCTGAGCCGCGCGCGTAAGCAAGCGGTGCGCAGGCTCTGAGTCCAGGCGACCGATTCCTTACGGTCACGGCTCAGAGCGGATACCATTTCAGTACTCTGGGAGGAATGATCAAATTGCAGAAACCCGGGGCCGCGGTTCTCTTCGCGGCCTCGTTGCTGTTGGCGCAGTCTCCGCTTCCGCCGTCGCTAAGCGAACCGGGACCGACGTTCCGGTTCGCCGACAGCGCGCTGCCTTCGCCTCTGACCCTCGTTCTCTACGGCGATCAGAGATTCACCGACCCGAAGAACACAGCGGTCGCCGATCCCAAGGCGCGGGAATGGCTGGCGAGGCAGATCGCCGCGGAACATCCGGCGGCGGTCATACTCAACGGCGACGTGCCCTACAACGGCGAAGTGGCGAACGATTACGCGGTTTACAGAAAGGAAACCCAGCCCTGGCGGGACGAGGGCATCAAAGTGTTTCCGGCGCTCGGCAATCACGAATTCCGCGCCGATACGAAAAAGTCGCCGGAAAACTGGTGGGCAGCTTTCCCCGAGTTGAAAGGTCGCCGGTGGTATTCCGCCCAGCTCGGGTCGCGCGTTTATCTGATCGCGCTGGATACGATGAGTTCGCTGCGGCCCGGCAGCGATCAGGCGCGCTGGCTGGAAAAGCAGATAGACGATCTGCCCGCGTCAGTCGATTTTGTGGTAATCACGCTGCACCATCCTCCGGTCGCCGATATTCAGACCCATATCGAGGTGGACCACAATCCGCGCCCCAACGAAATCGCGTTGCGGGACTACTTGTCCAAAGCCGCCGCCACGTCGCACGCGCGATTCCTGGTCAGCTCCGGGCACATTCATAATTACGAACGCCATGTCGTCGATGACGTGACTTACCTGGTGGCGGGCGGCGGCTGGGCAAAGCCGTACTACGTCGAGCGCACGCCGGGCGACCTTTATCGGAGCGTACTGTTTCCCAATTTCCACTACGTCAAAGTCACCGTAGAGAAGGACCGGCTGCGGTGCGTGATGTACCGGTTGGCCGATCCCGAAGCGGCTAAGTTCGAGAAACAGGCTAAGGATACCTTCGAGATTTTGGCGAAGGCGCGTTAGACGGCTTCTACTGAACCTTTGCTTCGATGTTGACCAGTTCGGCGCCGATGGTATCGGTGTCTTCGGCTCCATACTTCTTCACAGTCGTATATTCGAGCACCTTCTCGTATCCGGCCGCTTCGCCGTCACCACTGTACTTATAAACTGTGATATCGCGCCTATGGTCGCTCCAACGCGTCTCTCCCTGGTCGCGATGCCAACTCGCCGTGACGAGAGTTCCATTGAGGGGACCACTGCTGAAGATACGCGTTTCTTCAGATACATGGGCTGAAACCGGGTGAAACTCATCCTGCTGTACGTCGTAAACCCAGATGCCCGTTTCCTGCTCCTGGCCTGTGAGATAGAGAGCCGTTGCCTTCATTACCAACCCGTTTATGGCAGCCGGTCCCGATCTCAGCGGCACGACACCAAGCGAGGAGAACTTCTGAAACGTGAGATCGGAATGAAACAGGTCGCCGAGGTACTCGCACTGGTTCTTTGCGGGATTCGTGCGCACAAAGCAAATTCTCGACACGCTCGGGCCCGAGTTCGGATCGAAATCGCGCTTCGGTTCGACCACTGCCGTTACTACGGCTTTCCAATCTCCGGTCGCCCCGAAACCGGCTTTCAGATCAAAGGGTGGTTCTTCCCGATAAGTTGCGATGGTGGCGCCGCGGACCTTCGTCGCCATGCCCGCGGCGAGCGCCGCGAGCGCCAACGAGATCACAATGATCCGTGGAGTCCGCCACGGGTCCGTGTCCTCTGGCATAACAATCGATTTTGCCATAATCAGTTGCGCAAATACCTCGTCACCGTCTGCCGCCTATTTCGGAGGATTCGACGGGACACGGACCTGGCTCGGCGATTTTAACTTTCCTCGTCGTCGTTCTCGAACATTCGATGTAAGGTTTGCAATTCGGAGCTCGTTGAATGCGTGAATTGCCCCGAAAGAATCCCGGAGATCCCTCTGAACGGTTCGCCGATATGCATTCCTCCTGAATCGATCGAATACTCCCGAATATTCCGATCGTGTTGCGATCCGCGCATTTTGAGGACAGTAATTCCTCTGCGCATTTCGCCGAACGCTTCCACGTAGCGAAGGAGAATGATCGAATCCGTCACGCTTGAGATGTGGGCTTCGGTGACTGTAGAGCCGCCCAGCAACGAAGGAGTCGTGGAAGTGAAGACTCCGGCAATTTGCTTGTCCTTTAGATAGGAGGTAAGGGCCAACACAAACTCTCGAAATGTCCGCACCGTCGAAATCCGTTCGAGCGCGGAAAGACTGTCCACTGCCGTGCGGGTCGGCTGGAAATCTTCAATCTGTTTCTTGATGCGCAACAGATGGTCTTCGGGAGCGGCGACTTCCGGATATTCTGACACGATTCTTAACCGGCCGGCGGCCTCCAGGCTCGGGAAGTCCACGCCCCAGCCAAGGGCATTGCGGTAGAGTTGATCTCTGCTCTCCTCAAAAGCAAAGAGCAATCCTCGCTCATCTTCCCCCAGCGCGGCAAGGAATTGGGTCGCAGTGAGCGTCTTGCCCGTTCCCGTAGCGCCCGACACGAGGACAACGGAATCCCGATAGAATCCGCCGCCGCACATGGCATCCAGCTCGGATATCCCGGAGGTGATCCTCTTATCCGAGGATTTCTGTCGAAGCTCGATTGAGGATAGCGGGAGCAGAATGATGCCGCTGTCTTCCGAAATGGTAAAAGGAAACTCCCCTTTGAGATGAGACGCGCCTCGAAATTTGAGAATCTCCAGGGTCCGGCGCCGCTTTTCCTCTTCGAGCGTATTCCGCAGAATTATCACATTGTCCGCCACATACTCTTCGACCGGGGCTTCGGCTTGGCCGGTGTGCTCCGCGGTAATAATGGATGTAACGTCCATTTCGCGCAGCTGCCAGGCAACGCGGTACAGTTCGCGGCGGATTACGACCGGCATGCCGAATTGCACCAACATCGCTCCGATCGAATCGAGCGATACCCGCTGAGCGTTAATCGTCCTCACGGCATGATTGACCCGGGCCATCAGCCCGCCCAGATCGTAATCGCCGACCATCACAGGCTCATCTTTCGGGTGAAGAGAGCCATCCACAAAAATCCACTTATTTTCGTCTTCCCATTTTTCGATGTTCCAACCGAAGGATGCCAAATTGCGCCGTATGTCCGCGGGCTGCTCCTCGAAGGTGACGAAACACCCGGGCTGAGATGCATTCCGAATACCTTCGGCTAAAAACTGCGCGGCTAAGATTGTTTTGGCGCTTCCCGGACCACCGCTCACCAGGGTCGTCCGCCCCGCGGGCAAACCGCCGTTGCTGATCAGATCGAAGCCCGGAATAAACGTCTTACAGCGTGTCAGTTCCCGCGAGGTGCTCATATGCCTATTGTCGCGGACGAATGTGATCCTGGAGGCCCAATAACTGAATCAGGCGGTCCGGTTCGCCCAGATCGCCGACCAGTCGTCGGGCAGGCCCCGGGCTCTGCCGGATGAGCGTCGGAGTGGCGAGGATTTTCTCGTTCTCCGCCTCATCCGGTCGTTGCAAAACGTCAATGATTTCCAGCATGACATGATTACCGAGAAAGTCTTTGCACATGTCCCGCACGGCCTCTACGGCCCTAAGCGACCTCTGAGAACTGCCAAATACAAACAAACGAAGCAATACTTCCTCTCGTGGTTCCGCACCGCCCGTCACTGCTAATTCCTCGTGTCGCGATAATAAAGCGCGAGTTCTCCGATCATCTTGACAAGCAAAAGGCGGGAATGACGCACGGAAGCCTTCGCCATCGCATGGGGTTTCGTCTTTACGAGAATGGCCAGCGCGCTAAGGTGAACCGCGATCAGATCCTGAGGGACCGCATCTTCCTCTCCGGCGCGGCGCGCCAGGCCGCGCACCCTGGCGAAGATGTGGCGGTCCGTTCCTGATACCGCTTGCCGAACGGCGAGTTCCACGATGTCACGGTACTCCTCGACAAATTTACCAAACAACTTCGGTTTTTGAAGGGACAGCGGGCATGTACTGAACTGATGTGAAACGGCGCTCGGATCGGTCATTCCGCTTCAGTCCGTGAGCAGGCTGATGATGAATCGGAAGAAAAGCAGGCAGGCAGAGTAAAACGAAAGACTGCTCCTTTGTCCGGGACGGACTCGACCCAGATGCGCCCGCCGTGGCGCTCAACAATCCGTCGGCAGATGGCGAGTCCCAGTCCGGTTCCCGGAACCTCGCGCCCATGGAGGCGCTTGAACGGCATGAAAATCGACTCATGATATCTGGGGTCGATGCCGATTCCATTGTCTTCGACGGAAAAGACCGATTCACGCCCTACCTGTTCGGCCCGTATGAATACCTGAGGAGGCGCGGCGCCGCGATACTTGAGGCTGTTCCCGATAAGATTCTGCAGCAACTCGGCAAGACAGATACAGTCCCCGAATACCTCGGGGAGGAAATCCGATACGACCGTCGCACTCGTTTCATCGAGTTTCAGATGGAGGTTCGCCAGAGCGATTTGCACGGCTATATTCATGTCCACTCGATCCTGCGGTTTGGTATCGTTCTGCAGCAGGCTTGAATATTCGAGCATCCTGCTGATGAGATCATCCATGCGGTCGGCGGCTCCGACGATGATATGTACGTATTCGCGGAGATCGGCATCGCTTCGAACGGTGTCGTTACCGTCCAGCAACTGGCCGTAGCAGCGCACGGCGCGAATCGGTTCTTTGAGATCATGGCCGAGACTATGCAGGGAGTCGGAAAAGGCCTGAATGATCCTTCGAAGCTCTGCGTCGCCCGAGCCGGCAGAGGTCTTTCCCTCGGACGCCTCCGGAGGCTCCTCGGCGGCGACTCCTGCCATTCCGCGAACTGAACAAGATGAAGCACCGAAGCAATCTGTGTTGGTGGATGCGGAGTCGAAGGGAAAAGGTTTCGCCGAGTCCTGCATAGTCGTTCCGAATGCTAGTGTAGTGTCCAACAAATAACTGGACTATTTATAAGAGCTTGCCGTATACTCTGAGTGTGTCCCGCAATGCTGTTTCATTGAAGTTGCGAGAGTCCGACAGGCTGAAATTGAACCAGTGGGCGGGGGCATTCGGGACTCCGCAACAGGTTGCTCTGCGATGCCGCATCATTTTGGCCGCAGGCGAAGGGGAG
>JASHSD010000672.1 GCA_030036985.1 Bryobacteraceae bacterium | reverse complement strand
CCCAGGTGTCGCAGAGATAAGAGCCGGAAGCGTCGCCGCCAACCATCAGAAAGATGTTGTTCGTGGAATCGTAGGCGAAGCCGAGGTACTGCCTGGCGGAGGGGGCAGTTCCGGATGGAGACAGCAGCGCCCAGGAGTTTCCGGAGATACTGTATTGGTACAGGCTGTTTGTGGAATTTCCACCGAACAAATAGAGGCTGTCGTTTGCGGAGTCCCAGGCCATCCCGCTGAAATAGCCCGCTGATGAAACGGGCGTAACGCCCGACGGCGTCAAGTGCGTAAAAGCGCTGGTGGCGGGATTATAAGACCACAATCCCTGGCCGGTATTCATGATGAAGTACAGGCCGTCTGTGGCATCCCAAACCGCGGAGTTCTCCTGCGCAGACCCGGGCATCGTCGGAGTCTGCTGATTACGTCCAACGAGCCCGATGGGGTCGAACGACCACATCTGATTCGCACTCTCGTATTGGTCCGACCCGGACCAGCAGCAATACTGAAGCAGAGTGTTATTGGACGAATTGAATACGAGGTCTCCTACAGGATGGCCGCTTCCCGGCAAATGTTCACTGTTCATGGGCCCACCCATGGCCAGCACGTCCCAGCGGTTGTATTGAAACGAATATGACAGGAAGGCTTCGTTTGACTCGGAAGTTTCATTGTGGTAGTTATTCCACATATAAAACTGCTTTGCTCCGGAGCCATAGGTCAAACCGTCATATCCGACAGCGGAGATGGGCCAGCCGTTGAACGGGACCATGGTCCATGTGCCGTTCGTGAGCGGCGTTCCCGCGGTAGTGCTCTGGGGCGGCTGTACTGAGACAGTCGCACTTACCGACACCTCGTTGTACTGAGCGCTGATCGTTGCGCTCTGAGTGCCCGAAACCGTCCCTGCCGAAGCGCCAAATTGCGCGGTCGTGGAACCGGCGGGCACCACGACCGCAGCGGGTACAGTCAAGGACGCCAAACTGCTCGAGACAGTTACCGTAATTCCCCCCGATCCCGCCGCCTGCGACAAGCTGACGTTGCAACTCGCAGCGGCTCCGGACGTGACGCTGTTCGGCGTGCATGCCAGTGAACTCAAAGTGGCAGCAGACGGCACTGACGGCTGTACTGAGACGGTCGCGCTTACCGAAGCCCCGTTGTACTGGGCACTAATCACAGCGTTCTGAACGCTTGAAACGGTCCCCGCGGTAGCGCTGAATTGCACCGTCGTGGAACCGGCGGGCGCCAGGACCGTGGCGGGCACGGTCACGGACGCGCTGTTGCTGGAGAGATTTACCGAAATTCCTCCGGATCCAGCCGGCTGGGACAAGGTGAGGCTGCAGGTAGCGGCTGCGCCGGAACCAATACTGCTCGGCGCGCATGCGAGCGAACTCAACGTCGTACTGGCCGAAGCCGCGCTCACGCCGGCAACAGCGAAGCCGGCGATGGCATCGTCGGAGGAGTTGTAACCGCCAAAGCTTTGATACTGATAGGCGCCCAAGGTGAAATTGGAAGCAGCGGTCCAGTTCGGCGCGACAGTTGTATAGGAGAAGGATTTGACCAGACTATTGTTCAGATACAGCTGGGCGGCGCCCGCATTCCAGGAGATGGTCACCTGGAGGATGACGCCGTTGCCGAATAGCGTATCCTCGGTGCCCTGCGGAACGTAGTAATACACTACATCGCCCCATAGATTCGTCACGAAAGTGAGATAGCCGGAGTTGGGCTGGGTAAAGAAGTAAAGCTGGTGCGTGCCGTTGCCGTCGCGCACGTCGAACGAGTAGCGGGGGGCGCTGGCGTTGGCTTGCCGCTGCGCCCAGCTGTAGCGGGACTGAAGGTAGAAGCTGATCTGACCCTGAGTGGCATTGAAAATAGAGCCAATGGTGGGGCCGGTGAACTGGTAGTAGGCATTGCTGGTATTGGAGCAGCAATTCAGGAAGTAGACCCCGTTGCCGGTCTGGGCGGGTGTGAAGTTCACCGAGCCGGAGCCGTTGACCACGACGCTGCCGGTGAAGCCGGTGGGCGCTACTGTGGGAGTCACGACGGAGCCGTTGGTGAGGCCGCCGACCTCAGAAGCATTCAGATTGAGCTGGAGGGCCGCACCCGTCGGCGCTGCCGACGGCTGTACCGAGACAGTCGCGGTGACCGAAGCTCCGTTGTATTGGGCGGTAATCGTCGCGGTCTGAGCGCTTGAAACTATCCCTGCCGCAGCGCTGAACTGCGCCGTCGCCGAACCGGCCGTCACCGAGACCGCGGCGGGTACGATCAGGGATGCCATATTACTGGAGAGATTTACCATAATTCCCCCGGACCCCGCCGCCTGCGACATCGTGACGTTGCAGGTCGCGGCAGCCCCGGAAGCGACAGTGGCGGGCGAACAAGCAACGGAAGTGAGCGTCGCAACGGGGGCCGAAGCGAACGTCAGCGAGGCCGTCTGCGTGACGCCGTTGAGGGCAGCAGAAAGAACAACCGTCTGGCCGGACGAGCCGGCGCCGACGGTTACGCTGAATGAAGCGATGCTTGCTCCGGCAGAGATGGTAACGTCGGCGGGAACGACCACGGCCGCTGAGCCGCTGGTAAGCGCTACCATCGCGCCGGCGGCCGTCGCCTGCGCCAGGGACACCGTACAAGTAACCGAAGCTCCGGCCGTTATGAGTGCGGGCGTGCAGGCAAGTGAGGTCAGCGTCGCAGTCGCCGTAACCGCATACTCGTATGCGCCGATGCTCGGTGTGCTTGCCCTCGCGGCGCCCGTGATATCGGTCCCCGGCGCTCCACCGGCCAGACCGGCGCCGAGAGCCGGCGATCCCGGCAGAAGCCGGAAATTGAACATGTTCGGAGTGGTGGAGTAGCTGGTTTGCACGTCAGCAAAGCCGGGATTCGCCCATAACTCATTTGTGTTGCCGCTTGTGTTGTAGGACTGAAATTGGCTGAAACTAAAGATCCCCGGATAGGCGCTTCCGCTTCCATAGGTCCCGGTCGTCGATCCGGCGCAGTACCATGGCGCCGCCGAACAGCTGAGAGAATTTGAAGTAATCTGCATCGCGTTTGCAGAGCTGTTGCCTGGGTATGCATTCCACAGGAGATTATTTGCCAGCGTGTTGGTCTCAGGGTAGGAATTCCTGCCAAACCAGAGCTGCGGGTAAACGCCTCCGCCATTGCCGTCGAAGCTCACCAGCACATTATTCTGGATTGTTGTGTTTTTAATCCAGCGGCCCCCAGGAACGCCTTCGGAAGTGTCGGTTATGTTTATGCCGTAGTAGCCTATGGCACACGACGCGCAAAAAAAGGAGCTTGGCGCTTTGAGGCCCGTCCAGATAGTATTGTTGATAATCCTGTTGCCGCTCTCCATGTTTGGGTAATAGGCTACAGAGCCTCCGGCATATGAAGAGTCGCAGGAGGTCCCCACCTGGCCGGAAGTGTACGCGGACCCGTTGTCGTCGCAGCCGTAGACATTCACCGTAATACCGGACGCGGAATTGTTCGCGATGAGATTGTTGGAGACCGTTACGTTCTGGTCCCCGTCCTGTAAGGTGATTGCGGAGCCCCCTCCATCAATGAGAACGTTGCCGCTGATCAACCCACCACAGATTTCGCCGTTGTAGTGAATTGCATCGTAACCACCGGAGCCCACATACAACATTATGTTGTTGGTGGTGCTGAAATTGATATGGGGATTGTAACTCGTATTGTTCGCCTGCCATGTCCACGTTGAGCAATTGAACAGGCCCGGAGAATATACCCCTTGCGTTTGATCGCCGGTAACCGGATATACCGCATGTTCGGAAACGTCATGGAAGAGGTTTTGTGTGATCGTGGTGTTCTGGCTTCCGGCGGCAAATTGAACGGCCATCGACCACCCGGCCAGTTCAGAGTTCTTCAGGGTAATATTCTGCACCCAGCTGCCGATTACTCCATACCCACTGCCGGGAGAGCTTGCGATCAAAGAAAAACCGCTGAATATGACATTCGTCGAGGCGTTATAGCTCCCACCACCTCCGTTCAGTGGAGCATTGGCCGATGAGAAGGTTACCTGTTCTCCCGGATAGGCCATGATTACCAGTGGTGACGCAGAGGAAGAGGCGTGGGGGTAATAACAGCCTCCGCCCGTACATATCTGCAGCCCGGGAGACGAGCCGGCCCGATACATTACGGTTCCACCCGCGCCGTCATTGAGCACGCTTCCGACAGCACTGTAACTAAAGTGCTGGCACGGTGAGGTAACTGTTCCGCAACCGGAAGCATCTACCCCGTTAACGGGATCAACGTAAAAGACGCGGTTTGTCGGGTATCCCAGATGAGTCAAAAAGGCATTGATGGAGCCGTATTTTGTGGTAACCGACGCCGGAGTATTAACCGTAGCGTCGCTGTCGTCCGCGTCAGGACCAAAGACGGGATTAGGATCGGTGGTGATGGTTGTGGGGCCGACACCGTACCCATCGCAATCCTTATCGATGTGATAAACCGTCGTACAGCCCTGCCCCACGATATAGCTGAATGCAGAGGGCCAGGCTCCGGAGGTCTTTGGGCCATATACCGACGGCACGTCCGTTCTGTAATAGAGATCGCCGTTGTTGCCTACGCTGCCGGAAGGAGCACCCGTGCCGGAATCCATGATCGCGGCCCGCGCAGGGAAACCAACCCCGACAAGCAATAGAACCAAAAAGATGTTTCTCATCAAGTCAGGCGCTCCAGGCGATGCCGCATAACGCCCGAAGAAACCCGGTCGAATGGCGTCACTGCGCTCTCGAATCGACTGTTTCCCGGGCGACCACGGCCGGCGAGCTTCACGTGGCCGACTGCAACAAGAAGGGTCTTCTTTTACGGCAGGTTCTGATATCATTTCTGTCCTTGTTCAGCTCCACCTTTTTTAGCATCGAGCCGCATATGAATCAACGCTCACGTCCGGCGTACGATAAGGTTAACTGAAGTGCTGCAAAAATGCAGGTGCGGAGCCGAGCAGACTTTTCTCACGATTTCCCCAAATTGGTGGCCTGTCCATTGAAAATTTCGGCAAGAAAATTTCGAGGGGAAGGTTATCTTCGCGGAAAGGTATCGGGTCATAGTACTATAACTATCGATAGTACTGGTACTTGAAATCCTTGGCATCGAGCGGGGTGTAATCAATGTCTGATGTAGCGTTCAGGAAATGACCGGACGGGCTGGCTGAAGGGATGGGCGTTCGGCCCGCGAAACTTGACGAAAAAGCAGCAGAGTAGGCATTATAGCAGTGCGGACGCGGTGAAGCCCGGGCCGGCGGCCTCAGCGTATCCTCCACCGGTCTGGCGCGACAGATCCTTTCGTTTGTGTCCACCAGGTCACGGCTCAGCTTCTGATAACGCCGGAACCCGGCGATTTGGCGCTCGGCCTTTTCTTTGCGCTGCAGAAGTCGTTTCGCGTAAGGGCCGTGACTCGGGTCGTCAGGCTTGTGACAATGACAGCTCCGATTGCCACAGCGGCCTGTTGTCGCGGAAAGATGGACACCGGGAAGTCCCCATTGCAATGTCCTCCTGCTGCCAGGCGTCTAAAAAACGCACGGCAAACGAGCGCAAAAAAAAACGCGTTGGGACTCCACTTTTCACGTCGCACACCCCTCTACCCAGGCTATACTGTCATGGAAAATGCTATGGCGGGGGTGATGATGTTGGCCTGCCGGAAGCCAGTGAGCGGCTTTCGAATGCTTGTGTCTGTTTACCGAAGCGCCTGAAGCGGGCGTAAAATCAGCAGCTTAAAGCAGGCCGGGAGCCTGGCGGTTCGTGAGCCGCTCGTGGATATTTCTGTCCTGTGGCCGAATTCGCCGGTAACACCACTGCTGAGCCGTGCAATGTCAACAAGTGTTCCTGGCGGTATTCAGAGTTTTTCAGCAACGATAAAGCCAGTCTGAGAATCGACTCGGAGGGCTGTTGGAAGAAAGTCAAATCTCCCCGATGAGAAAATTGCTTTCCCTGAGCAAACAAACGATTATCCCGACTCGTGCTTCGGAGGCCCGGCCCCCCAGAAGCATTTCCGCGAGCAATGGCCTCTCTGTGGTGTTCTGCCTGGCCGTGACGGCCATATCGCCGGGCCGGCTACTTGCCCAGAACGGGGTACCGATCCCGACGGGCCAGTGGACCATGGTCCTCACACAGGGGATCCCCGCTTCGACGAATGGATGGGAGCAGCTGGTATACGTCCCCCCGCTACAGCAGTCGGTGATGCTGTCGATGTATCACCAGTTCAACTCCGAGCCAAACGAAAGTCTGGTCGGGTATCAATTCGACACGAACAGCTGGAGTATCCTCGACATGGGCGGCGACTTCCATACGGAAAACATGCCGGAGGGAGGCGAATCGCAAGGCTACTTCGGTTACAATTCGAATAACAACACCATCGTCTATCACTGCTGTACCAGCGGCTCCAACCAATCCGAAAACGCCAACCACACCTGGTGGTACGACGTCACCGGCCAGTCGGGCCGGGATAAGCACACGTCGCCGAAACCGCCGTTCGACGACCTCCTGCCAGGCGGAACCTTCGACCCCGCCCACAACCGGTTTATTTTCGAGGGCGGCGAATCCTATGCCGGCACGTGGGCCTACGATCCTGCTGCGAATGCCTGGCAGCAGATGAACCCCGGCGGCACTCCGCCCGATCCTTCGCTCCTTCTGCCGGGAGTCGCGTACAGTTCAGCCGAACAACAGATCTATCTTTACGGAGGCTACGCCCCGGATACCGACACTTACACATCCGACCTGTATCGTTACGATTTTTCCACCAACACATGGACCCTCATCACTCCCGCGGATGGAGTGACGCCGCCGGGCCGCGAGGCCCATGCATTTGCCTACGATTCCACAAACAATGTCTTCCTGGCTTTTGGCGGAGAGAACGTCTCAGGAACGCTGGGCGACACCTGGGTCTATAATCCTTCCTCCAATCTCTGGACGCAAATCAATTCACCGGTATCTCCGCCCTACGCGGCCCCGATTTATGCCCGGATGAGTTATGACTCCGACCATAATGTCTTCGTGCTCGCGGCGAGAGGGGACGGAGGATATTTTGGTGGTGACTGGACTACGTTGGATTTTCAGACATGGGTTTTCCGCTATGCGGGGGGCGGCCCGAATGCGGGTACGCTATCTTCTTCGGCTCAACCATCGTCCGGGGGGTTGAACCAGAATACCGCGAGTTGGGCCAAGGACCCGGCCATCGCCAGTTCCGGCAACAGCATCTACGTAGCATGGTCGGAAATCGGCGCGCCGTTCGATCATACCGTTGCCGCGTGGCCTAATATTTACGTCAGCCAGTACTCCGGCGGCAATTGGACTCCGCTGGTATCGGGATCTTCCATTAACACCAGTGGCGACGAGGCGCACGCCCCTTCGATGACGGTTATCGCCGGAGCGCCGTGGGTTTCGTGGTATGAGGCCAGCAACAACGGTACCCTGCCGCAGGTCGCCGCCAAATCCTGGAATGGCGCTGCCTGGAATGGAGGCGCCGTCGGCGGGAATGGCACTGCGACATATCAGGGACGATCGCAGCTGCTCGACTTATCAGGTGTCCCCTACGTCGCTTACCTCCAAAACGACAGGAGCGAATTTCCGCAGCGAACCTTTTTGTACGTGGATGCCTGGAACGGAAGTTCGTGGGCGCCGGTGGGCGCCGGGGCACTCAACCGGAATGAGGTCACCGGGACCACTGCGGACTCGGTCTCGATAGCGAGCGACGGCGCCAATCCGTGGGTCGCCTGGACGGAGTACGACCACGAGGGCGGCAGCCCGACCGGCGATCTCGATACCAATCCCCAAGTCTATGTGGCTACCTGGAATGGCTCCGCATGGGCGCCGGTGGGCGGATCCCTGAACGTTAATCCCGCCGACTGGGCTTATGACGCCTCAATCGCCTGGGCCGGCGGCCAACCATATGTCGCCTGGACCGAAAGAACGCAAACAGGCAACGCTCAACTGTATGTGGCCACGTGGAACGGCACGGCTTGGGTTCTGGCGGGTTCCGGCAGCCTGAACCAAACTCCCGTCGACGGCTGGGCTTTCCATCCCAGCATCGCAGCGGATCCCGCCACCGGGAACGTCTACGTCGCATGGGTTGAGCAGGCGGGCATCGGACAAAAAGCGCAGGTGTATGTATCGCAATATTCCGGCGGATCCTGGGTTTCCCTGGGAGGCTCGCTGAACGTGGACCCGGTCAATGGAAGCGCACAGCGGGTCAGTCTGGCGATCTACGGTGGTGAGCCCGTAGCTGCGTGGGGCGAGGTAAATTCCGGTGCTCTACGTCAGATTTACGTAAAACAATGGACAGGGTCGGGTTGGGTGCAGCTTAATGGACTGGGTGGGCCTCCCGACACGGCCAGTCCCACTACGCCTACGGGCCTCACGGCCACGACGGTAAGCAGCAGTACTATCAGTCTTTCCTGGCAGCCTTCCACCGACCTGGTAGGGGTGACAGGCTACCAAATATATCGCGCCGGCGTGCAGGTTGCCAACGTGACATCTGCCTTCAGCTATCTGGACACGGGATTAGCACCATTGACGTCATACACCTACTCGGTCGTCGCCTATGACGCCGCCGGTAATTTGTCCGCCGCATCTGAAACTGCTACTGCCGCGACAATGGCGGTTACTGCGACGGCCGCTACTGTGACGTTATCGCCCGCCACTACGGTCGGCGGCTTATCCACAACCGGAAATACCATCAGTCTGAACGGTCCCGCGCCTTCCGGCGGTGCCACCGTCACACTAACCAGCAGCAATCCTGGCGTTACGGTGCCGGCATACGTGACGGCGCCATCAGGCGCAACCGTTTCGGCGCCATTTACAATTACGACCACGACCGTTGCGGCGACGACCAGCGTCACAATCTCAGCAATTTTCAATGGGGCGACCCAGACGGCCGTCCTGACTGTCAACCCGGCTTCACTCTCGTCACTGTCCCTCTCTCCGACTTTCGTCACAGGCGGCTCAACCACCACCGGGAACACTGTGGTTTTGAATGGTCCGGCTCCTGCCGGTGGCGCGATTGTCGCGTTAACGAGCAGCGCCGCCGCGGCCGCCGTGCCCGCCTCAGTGATGATACCCGCCGGTAGCACCACATCGCAACCATTCACTATCAGTACCTCGCCGGTAGGTACTCAGATAATGGCCACAATCTCAGCAATATATAACGGAGTCACGCAAACCGGCTCCCTGGATATCCTTCCCCAAAGCTCCGCGGAAACGACCCAACTCCAACTCAACCTGAATGCCTCGGAGGTCGCCGGTCTCACCAACGGCTCGGTCGTGACCCCCACAGTGGCGCCCACCGGCTTTACCGGCAACGTCGTGGTAAACGGCGCGGGCTCGGTGAACTTCACACCGGTTCAAGGCGGCAATGGGGTTTATTTCCTGAATTGCTGCTCCGATACCAACGACGCCTACTACCAGTTCACCGGCTCTGCCCTTGGCTCGATTTTCAATGCCACCCAGGGCCAGATCAGTTTTTATCTCCAGTCCCGCTACAGCTGGGCGCAGCGCCAGAACAGCGGCGCGAGTCCCCGCTATTCGTTCGACGTTCGCGACGGCAATGGCACGCACCAGCTTTACTTCTTTACCCAGCCCAACTCCGGCTATCTCACTTTCGTGACGAATCTATGGGGCGATGTAGTGTATTACTACGTTCCGCAGGGCACCGAAGATATGCTATTCGGCAACGGCGTCATCCTCCAGGTCACCATCGCGTGGAATGCGGGCGCCGGCCATTTGTATCTGAACAATACTCTGGTGGAATCCTTCTCTTATACAACAGCTACGCCGAACTGGACCGCTTCCTCCAATTTCAATCTCGGCGCCTATCAGTACGCAAGCTACGGCGGCTACGACTCCTCCGACGATGTTATCGCCGGCTTCGCGGTGATTGCCGCCAACGGATTGCCTGCTCCAGTGGTCTCGATCACGGCGCCGACCACCGGTTCGTATGTCAACGGCACAGTCACCGTCTCGGCCAATGCGCAGAGCACAGTCGGTATGGCGGGCGTGCAGTTTCAACTGGACGGCGCTAATCTCGGCGCCCAGGTGACCGGCGCCGGTCCCGGCTACAGCACCTCCTGGAATACCAGCACGGCAACAAACGGCACACACACGTTAACTGCGATCGCCACCGATATCGAGGGGAACACAACCACCAGCAGCGCCGTTGTGGTCACCGTCGATACGATTCCCCCTTCGGTTTCACTTACCGCTCCGGCCAGCGGCGCCACTCTGAGCGGAACCGTCACACTTTCGGCTACCGCCACCGATAACGTGGGCATAGCGTCGGTGCAGTTCCAGTTGAACGGAGCGAACCTGGGGAGCGCGATTACGGGAGCGGGTCCGACGTACAGTTACTCGTGGAATACGACCACGACGGCGAACGGGACGTACACGCTGACGGCGCTGGCGACGGACACAGCGGGGAATATGGCATCGAACAGCGTTTCGGTGGCCGTGAGCAATGGAGCGCCGGCGCCGGTGATATCGGCCGTTGCCGCCAGCGGCATTACGACTTCGGCGGCGACGATCACGTGGACGACAGACCAGGCGTCGAGTTCGCAAGTGTTTTACGGGACGACGACAGGTTACGGATCGCAGAGCACGCTGGATAGCACGCTCGCGACCTCGCATTCGGTGACGCTGACGGGATTGTCGGCATCGACCACATACGACTACGAAGTGCAGTCGCAGACCGCCCTGGGCGCATTGGGGACTTCGGCAAACTTCAGCTTTACGACCGCATCCAGCGGAGGAAGCGTTGTACAGCCATCGGGAGTTTTGATCGTTTACAACGTAAATGGCCCGGACAACAATCATAACGGCATCAGCGACTCGCTCGAATTAGCCCAATACTATGCTCAGCAGCGGAACGTCCCGCAAAGCAACCTGCTGGGAGTAACTGTTTCGGTCGGCTCCTCCTATGCAACAGGACAGTACGGCACATTCTACTCCGAGATGGTGGCCCCCATTGAAAGCGCGCTGGCCAACCTCGGACCAACAAATATCAGCGTCATTCTGCTGGCCGGCGAACTGCCTACAACTGTATATGACGGGTCCGGCGCCGCCCTGAGCGTCGACAGCGCGCTCATGGG
>JASHSD010000052.1 GCA_030036985.1 Bryobacteraceae bacterium | reverse complement strand
TCGTGCCGGTGCTTTTGGGCTCGAGTTTGTCTGCGGCCCAATCAAATCGGCGGAGCTTACCTGGCGTTCAACTGGCGCAGAGTCTGTTCGGCGGCCGCTCGGGCATTTGGATCGTTTCCCTGGGCGGCCGCGGTCAAATGCGGAATCGCGCCGGCGCGGTCTCCTTGGTTCAGCAGCAACATTCCCACTTCGACCTGCGCCCGCCAATTCCGGGGCTGAAGCCGCACCGCTTCCAGAAACTCCCGCGTCGCTCCTTGAAGATCGCCCTTGCCCGCCAGCAGCTCTCCTAAAATTTCATGGCCCGCGGGCAGGCCCGGATCGGTGTCAACCGCCACCCTCGCTTGCGTCTCCGCGTCGTCCGGCTGATTCGAATCCGCGAGCACTCGGGAATAATCCACACGGGCTTCCGCATAGTCCGGCTTGAACCGGAGGCTCTGCTCCATTTGGAAACGCGCCTCCGGCAGCGCGCCTTGCGATGCCAGCGCCCGCCCAAGGTTCAATCGCCATTCCGCAACGCCAGGCTGAATGCGGAGCGCGGCGCGGAACTCCTTCTCGGCGCCGGTCCGGTCGCCAGTACCCCAAAGCACCAAGCCGAGGTTGTTATGCGGATCGGGCGCCTCCGGGTCGAGACTGATTGCCTTCTCCAGCGCCGATCTTGCCTCCGCTGCCTTATTCTCCTGCCACAATGTCCAACCCAGTCTGCCCCAGGCGCGCCCGTCGTCAGGCGCCAACGCCGTAGCGCGGCGCAGCTTGGATTCCGCGTCCGTCCATTGGCCGGCTTCCATCAACGCGTTCCC
Source organism: Bryobacteraceae bacterium (assembly GCA_030036985.1). Lineage (GTDB taxonomy): Bacteria > Acidobacteriota > Terriglobia > Bryobacterales > Bryobacteraceae > BOG-234. The sequence continues at coordinate 6,835 of JASHSD010000052.1, read as the reverse complement.
CCATTGCATCAAGCGGAACGGCGACTCGGTATCGTGCTGAGCCGCTTGCTCGAAGTATCGGACAGCCGCGGGCGCATCGCCGGCAGAGAGATAACCCTGCGCCAGTTCCGCATAATATGACGGCACGGCGGGATGATATTTCGCGATGAGAGATGCCAGCAACGGCAGACCTTTCTTCAAATTGCTCTGCTCGCGAATCTGCGCGACGGCGACGATCAGGTCGTTGTCTTCCGTTGAAGCAGGCCGGGCGGGATAGTAGGGAACCACCTCGCCTTGGTAAGAAGTACCCGGGGTCTCCGCGCGTTCCGGCTTATCAGCCAGCAGATCGCCCGGAGGCGGGCGCCGCGCGATCAGATGATCCGTCATCACGATATGCACCGCATCGTCGGTCCGCCGCTTGGGCATATGACAGCTGACGCAGTTTGCGCTCGCCTGGTGCGGGCCCGGAGCCGAAACCCTGGTTATGGCCTGATGACAGCCGAGACAAACCGAGTTGTAGTGGGCGATCGCCTGTTCTCCGCGGGGAATGTCGTGAGGGTTATGGCACGAGGTGCACTGCAGCTTTCCGCCGCTCTTCAGGAAACATTGCGATTGGCGGAAGCGATAGGCTCCCTGAGCCACTTCGAAGCCGTTGTTGGCGCCCGGCGCGCGATCGAAGACCAGTTCGAAATCGGCCAGAGGCGTGCCGGGCACATACGAAAACGGAGTGCGGTTGAAGCGCACGACGGCATGAGGCAGCTTTTCGTTGGAGGTCTCCAGATGGCACTCGAGGCAAACCTCCATGGAACGCTCGGGACTTAACCGGCTCGGGTTCACGATCGCCGCGCGAATGACCTCGGCCGCGGCGTGTTGCGTCGCTCTCTCGACATGTCTCTGGCCGGGGCCATGGCATCGTTGGCAATCAATCCCCTCCGGCAGAGGCTGAAGATAAGTTTCCTGATAGACATCCTTTCGCGCGCCTTCGGGTATTTTGGGATACCCGTTGTGACAGAACATGCACTCATAAAAGATCGGACGGATCGAACCCGCGTAATCGGGACGATCATAGCCGGGGTTCATGCCCCAATAACCGCCTTTCTCGGCATACCAGCCGAGCGGCAGTTGCTCCAGTACGTTGCGATCAGTCAGGTGCAGCCAGGTGAGGGCATGATTGCCCGAACCGAGAACGTAATCGACGCGCTTTTCGTCCACGTCGGTTTCGCTGCCGTCGAATCCTTTTTCCCAGCGGCGCTGAAACCAGGCGCCGTTTCGGCGGATCATGGCAAAGTAGCTGCCGGAAGCCTCGTGATAGTAGGGTTTTTCAGGCGTCGGCCCATCGAGCTTTTCGTCCGGCCGGACGCGGCGGAACGCTCGCGCCATTCCCGTTTTGCTGTAAGTGGCGGCGATGGCCGGGTGGCATTGCGCGCATACTTTGGAATCGACGTAGCGATTCGGCGCTTCCGAAGGGACCACGCGCGTGGTTTGGGCTTGGGCCTGAGCCACTCGCCATGCGCCGCCTGCCAACAGCGCCAATGCGGTCAGCACAAGACAAAATCGCAAAATTCCCGATCGAATCGGCAGCTTTCGGAAGGCTCTGAACGGCACGAATTTATAGACCCAGTTTATAGACCGGGGATACCGATTGTACAGCGCAGCGGAGGATCGAGTATCAGTTCGTTTGATTCCGGGTATCAACCGGCGACGATTGACCCTCTCTCGAAATTAAGATAGCGTACATCCCATCTTCCTCGAAGAAACAGCTTCAGAACGGGGAGTAAAGAGGTGGTCGGGATGAAAATCGGAAAAAAATCGGTATTACTGATGCGCGAAAAATCGGTGATGCGCCTGTTGAGCGTCGTCGCATGCCTGTTGTTGCTTGCGTTGGCTGCGTTCGGCCAGGGCGACAACGGATCCATCACCGGAACCGTAAAAGACACGTCGGGCGCAGTCGCTCCCAACGCTTCCATAGACGCGAAGAACGTGGATACGAACACTGTGTTTCACGGCGGCACGTCAGCAACCGGCAACTACGTTATCCCTGTACCCGCGGGCAAATATGAACTGACCGTCACCGTGACGGGATTCAAAAAATACGTTCGCGAAAACTTGGAGGTCCAAGTCGCGACAGCCACACGGCAGGACGTGACGCTGGAGCTGGGCGCTACAAACGAGACCATCACCGTCACGGATGTCGCCCCGCTGCTCAACACGGAAACCGGCGAAATCAGTCACACCATGAACACCGACGATGTCGACCAACTGCCGGTCCTCACGATCCAGGGCGGCAGTTGGTATGGATCAACCACATATGGCAATATCCGAAATCCGCTGCAGGAACTTATCCTGCTTCCGGGCACCAACTTCGCCAACGATCAGGCGCTGGTGGTGAACGGCCTGCCGAGCAACAGCGAAACGATCCGCATCGAAGGGCAGGACTCCACCAGCACGATCTGGAAAGTGGAGCAGCAGAACAGCCAGGGCGGGGTGGACGCCATTCAGGAAGTGGCCGTGCAGACCAGCAATTTCGCGGCCGAGTACGGGCAGGCGGCCGGCGGATATCTCAATTACACGATGAAGTCGGGCACCAACCAGCTGCATGGCAGCGCCTATGACTTCTGGGTGAACGAAGCTTTGAACGCCGGCCTGCCGTTTACCAACGCCGGTCTCACGAATTCGTTGAAGGACGGCCAGCAGATTCGCAACGAGTCGCGCAAGAACGACTATGGGTTCACGATCGGCGGTCCGGTCGTGCTTCCCAAGCTGTACAACGGCAAAAACAAGACCTTCTTCTTTGTCAACTTCGAGCAATACCGCCAGAACATCTCGACCGCCGGCTCAATCACCACCGTCCCCAGCGCCGCCTGGCGGGGAAGTCCGGCGGCCGGAGCGAACTTCCAGACGGGTGAGTGCAACGGCTACACCAATGGAGTCTGTACCCCCGGCTTCGGTGTGCTCAACACAAATACCTTTGGGCCGGTCGTAGATCCGGCCGGAAACACCATTGGCTATGGAGAGATTTTCAATCCTACGACCACCCGGCTCGTGGATGGCCAGGAGGTTCGCACTCCTTTTCCCAATAACACGATTCCCTACAGCATGCTGGATCCGGCCGCGTTGGCAATTCAGGCCCTGATGCCCATGCCGAACATCGCCGGAGGCGGAACGGTCAACAATTACACCATCCCGACCTACACCGGTTACCAGCACACGACGAACGTTTCCGTGAAGATGGATCAGTCCCTCAGTTCCACCATCAAGATTTCCGGATATTATTCGCAGCTGCAAACCTACAATCCCAACACCAACGGATTTTCCGGATCGGACCTGGCCTTGGGAGGCGCGATCCCGACGAATAACTGGAATCACACGATCCGGCTGAACTACGATGAGACGATCTCGCCGACTCTGCTGCTGCATATCGGCGTGGGCTTCTTCGACACCTCCGAGCCCGAAGTCCCCCCGTCTTACAACGAGAGCAGCCTCGGAATCAACGGATATTACAACGAAAATCAGTTCCCCTCGATCGGAGGCTTGACCAATTACCTCAATGGAGGCTGGGTGCCCGGTGGCGGCGCGGTTGGACCCGCCTTCACCGCGATAATCTGGGAGCAAAAGCCGACCGCGAACACCAGCCTCACGTGGATTCGCGGCAATCACACATTCAAAGCCGGCGGCGAATATGTGCAGGAGGGCTATCCGGACCGGAGCCTGTGGCGCGCCAACGGCACTTTCGCCTTCTCCAATGCGGAGACGTCGGACCCCTACCAGAACACGGTCCCGCTGCTTTTCGGGGACACTTACGCCAGTGGTAACAACTACGCCAGCTTCCTCATGGGTTTGCCGGACAGCATGCAGCTGAACCCCGCCACAGATACCCGGCTTGGTTACCACTCGATGGGATTTTTCGTGCAGGACAGCTGGAAAGTAAGCCGCAAATTCACCCTCGACTACGGTCTGCGCTACGACTTCGAGACATATATGAACGAGGAGCACGGGCGCATGCAGGATGCGTCTTTCGTCACTCCCAACGCCAATGCGGGCGGTCTCGACGGCGCCGTGATTTACGAAGCCACATGCGGGTGCTCCTTCTCGCATAACTATCCGTTCGCATTCGGCCCGAGACTCGGCGGCGCGTATCAGATCGATTCGAAGACCGTCATCCGGGGCGGCGCCGGCATTCAGTACGACGCCGCGGAAGCCCCCAACGGCATTTCCTACAGCACGGCGGATTACTTCACCCTTAACCCGACCTCGTACGGCATCAGCCCGCTTACGAACTACGGCGGATTATCCGGCGGCAATCCGTATGCAATCGGCAATCCTTACGGCAACGCGCCGATCACCTGGCCGAACTTCAACGAAAGCAAGTATCCGATCGATAATGGCGGCCTCTACGCGCCGCTGAATCCGTTCATTTTCTTCGACCCCCACAACCGCCCGGGACGAATCTTCACCTGGAGCATCGGCGTTCAGCGCGAGGTGATCCACAACCTGTTGGTGGAGGTCAGCTATGTCGGCAACCGGGGCGCATATTTCCCCGCGCCTTCGGCGGATCAGATGACCTGCGATTGTTTGACGCCGCAGCTTCTGCAATCGCAATTCGGCTTGAATATCAACAACCCGGCCACCCAGGCTCTGCTCACATCTCCGATAAGCAGTCCCGCTGTCCAGGCCGCCTTTCCTCAATTCAAGATAGTAGACGTGAACGGCGTAGGCACCGTCCCGTCGGTCTATCCGGGATTCCCCGCCTCCCAGCCCTTGGTTCAGGCTTTGCGGCCGGTGCCACAGTGGTCCGGGAATCTCCTGCCGTGGTTGGGGCCACCCATGGGCGACACCTGGTACGATTCCATGCAGGTCAAAGTCACGAAGAGGTTTTCTCACGGCCTGCAGGCGCAGGGTAATTACACATGGGCCAAGGGTCTGGTAAACGGCGCCAGCTCCGACAGCACCTACTTCCTGCCGGGCGCCGTAGGGATCAACGACGTATACAACTTTCCGCAGAACAAGCAGCTGAATCAGTATGTCGCGCCTCAGTCAATGGTCATTACGTTCACGTATACGACTCCGAAATTTTCCGGTGCGGATACGGGAATGAAAATCCTTTCGCAGCTTGCCCGCGACTGGCAGATCGGCGCCGTTCTCCGTTACCAGAGCGGGCAGCTGATTGCGGTTCCCACTTCCGGCAACAACCTTGGCGCCGAGCTGGGGCGCTCCACTTCAACCTTCGAAAACATCGTGCCGGGACAACCGCTGCTGTTGGTTAACCCGAACTGCGGATGCTTTAATCCTCAGACCGCGCAGGTTCTGAATCCGGCCGCTTTTGTCAACCCGACCGGCGGGCAGTGGGGAACGAGCGCCCCGTACTATGACTACTACCGTTGGCAGCGTCAGCCCGGGGAGTCGATGAGCCTCGGCCGCAACTTCAGAATCGGCAAGGAAGGGAAGGACGTGCTGCAGATCCGGGCGGAATTCTACAACGTCTTCAACCGCCTGTTCCTTTCGATGCCGTCGACCACGAACCCGCAGGCGGCTATAACGGTCGAAAATGGAATCAACACAGCCGGCTACGGCACGATTGCCACCGTCAACGGCGCCGGGGCTCAGCCGCGTAATGGCCAGCTTGTCGCCCGCTTCCAGTTCTGAAGAAGCGAACGACTCTGCCGCCGCGCTCCGCTGTCATGGGCGAGCGCGGCAGGCGTCGTTGGCTCGGTTTCTTCGCGGAAGGCTACCAGGAAAAATACGGACCACCGGATCTCATTGAGTCGAGGAAAAATCGCTTTCGTCCTTATTCCTGACGGATCGAGGGGCACGGGGCTTGGTTCACTATCACGTGGTTTGATTTAGTATATCAATCCAATCGGTTGAACTGTCGCTCGGTTTGCGATATTGTGCCTCACAGCCATTTAGTTTAGACGTCAGTTTCATTATGTTTTCCAGAGAAACGGGCAGTCTCTGGATTATGTAAACACCACAATTCTGGGTGAATTGCAAAGGGGCACGTGTGACCAAAAGAGAACCGGCTGTATTTTTAAAGGGAAAACCCGCGGTGCGCTTTCTGAGCGCAACCGCATGTCTGCTGCTTTTTGCCTTCGCCGCATTCGGGCAGGGCAACCGCGGTTCAATCACAGGAACCGTTACCGACCCGCAGGGCGCGGCAGCTCCGAATTTGTCCATTGATGTCACGAACGAGGATACCGGCGAGGTATTTCACGGCGGCACATCGGCCACCGGCAACTATGTCATCTCGGTGCCGGCGGGCAAGTACGACATGACGGTGACCGCCGCAGGCTTCAAGAAATATGTTCGCACAAACCTGGAAGTCGTTACTGCGGGCGCGACCCGACAGGACATCAAGCTTGAGCTTGGCGCTGTCAACGAAACGATCACCGTCACGGACGAGGCGCCCCTGCTGAAAACGGAAAGCGGCGAAATCAGCCACCAGATGACCACCAACAACGTCGAAGATCTGCCCGTTCTGACCACAAACGGCAGCGGAGGGTCCACCGGCACCGGTAACATCCGCAATCCCCTGCAGGAGTTGGTTCTGCTTCCGGGCACCGATTTCTCGAACGATCTGGCGGTTGTGGTGAACGGCCTTCCCGCCAACAGCGAAAACATCCGCGTCGAAGGCCAGGACTCGGTCAGCAACATCTGGAAAATCGCACAGCAGAACAGCCAAGGCGGCGTGGATGCCATTCAGGAAGTCTCCATTCAGACCAGCAACTTCAACGCGGAATACGGGCAGGCAGCGGGCGGATATCTCAACTACACGATGAAATCCGGCACCAACCAGCTGCATGGCAGCGGCTACGACTACTTTGTGAATGAGTTTCTGAACGCCGGCGAGCCTTTCACC
>JASHSD010000671.1 GCA_030036985.1 Bryobacteraceae bacterium | reverse complement strand
GCGCACGGCGGATTCGGGACGAGCTCCGGCAAGTGCGAATTCGACGCCGCCACGCTTGATTTCGAACCTCCCGTTGAATCGCGTGCCGGCGATCCGAATCTGCGCCGCCGCTATCCTCTCGAACTCATCTCGCCCAAGAACGACGACAGCATGAATTCCACTTTCGGATATCGACCCGAGGTGGACCGCCAAACCGCAGCATTGACGATCCATCCCTCGGACGCCTACTCGCGTCGAATCGCCACCGGCGACGCCGTGCTCGTATTCAATGGCCGCGGCCAATGCATTCTGCGCGCGGAAGTCTCAGACTGCGTGGCGGAAGGCGTGGTCTCGGCCGCGTCGGTTCGCTGGCCGAAGATGGCCGCCGGCGGCAACTCCGTCAACATGCTCACTTCGCAAAGATTGAGCGACAAGGGCGGCGGGCCGACGTTTTACAGCTGCCTAGTTGAGGTTGAAAAGACTGGCGATTGAAGCGTGGGTGCGCGAGGGATCCGTACCGATCCGCGACGACCGTACCGATCCGCGACCGTGCCGAGCCGCGACCGCAAGGGAGCGATGGCCGGGAGTCACGACAAGCCGGAAACATAGCCCGCCATGCCCCCCAACGACGTGCCGGACCGCCTCCCGAACGTCCTTATTCGGCCCTCGTCGGAGACACGTCGCGCGTGCTTCAGAATCAACCCGCACACCGCTCCCTTGCGGTCGCGGCTCAGCACGATCGCGGCTCAGCCTGGCGTGTTCCTGCGCTACGCACCGCGAATGTGCGCCAGGTTACATTGGTTCCAATGAAAAAAGTGGAGATCGTCATTCTGGTCCTCCTTGCATTCGGGGCGGCCGGGTGCAAAGGGAAACAGAGCCGCGTTACCGTGCAGAATGAAGAAGAGCCCGCGGGTCCGGCCTCGGTCGTGCGCATGAACGATCCCGCGGTAAGTAACCAGTTGGTGAGCGGTTTCTACGCCATTGAAGGCGGCTCCTGGCGCTGGACCGCCGGTAAATTCTCCGCCCAACTGGGTGTGCCGCCCGCGGCCGCGCAAAACGGGGCCGCGCTCACACTCGGGCTCGCCATCGCCGACACCTCCATTCAAAAATTCGGCAGCATCGCGCTCACGGCATCCATCAACGGAACCAAACTCAAAACGGAGCAGTACGACAAGGGGGGACGCACCACGTTCAGCGCCGATGTGCCGGCGTCCCTTTTGAGCGGCAATTCGGTCAAAGTCGATTTCGCGCTGGATAAAGCGCTCCCTCCGTCAACGAGCGACAAGCGGGAACTGGGCGTCATCGCCACATCGGTCGAGCTGGCGGCAAAGTAAGCCCGCGGCGCGTTTAATGAAGGTGGTGCCGCCAAAAGACAATCAGAGGCACGAATGAAGCGATCGCGCCCACTGCCGCGGCAAGACGCCTCGAATCCCCTCGAGTCCACCCCCTCGAGTGCGCCATGGACGCCGGCATTCAGGAATTCATGATAGCGACCGCCCCGATTTTGTCATAAACGAAACGTTAGTGATAGTCTGGCCTTGTCCACGAATTTTCATGAAGGTTACCCTGGGTCCTGAGGCTCCGCCGCTGCGCGTATTTCCCCACTCATCCCTGGCCGCTTTACTCCGGCAGAACCGATGAGCGATGTCGATCAATTGCGGCAGGATCTGTCGCTCGTCGAGCTGCGGTGGCAGGAAGCGTTTGCCGAGCGCGATGGGGTCACTCACGATCCGCCTTCGGCCGAGGAAGAGTCACACGCCCTCAACGCAGCTGTTTCGGACTCGAATCGGGAACTCCGGCGTCTGAATGATCGGCTGGCGGGTCTGGTCGCCGGCGCCACCGTTCCCGTCGTCGTGGTCGATCAGGACCTGAATATCCGTTGCATGACGGCCGCCGCAGAGCATCCGTTCAATATCGGCTCCGCGGACACGGGCCGGCCGATCGCCGAAGCCCAGTCGCGCCTCGGCGTGGATCTTGAACCGGTCGTACGCCAGGTCATCGAAAGCTCGGCGGCGTCCGAAATCGAATTGCTCGATAAGGAAGGCGTGTGGCAGTTGCTCCGGGTGCGGCCCTGGCGTGTCGATCGGCGCATATCGGGAGCCACGCTGACCCTGATCGATATCGATCGCCTGCAGCGAGACAAGTTCGCGGAGTCGATCATCGAGTCGATGCCGACGCCGTTGCTGGTGCTCGGCAGCGGGCGGCGGGTGCGGGCGGCGAATCGAAGTTTCCTCGAGTTTTACGGCCTGCGCGCCGCCGACGTGGAAGACCGCAACATCGGCGACATCGGCGCGGGGCAGTTTCGGCTTCCGGATCTCGACAACGCGCTGGCGCGTCTGGCCAAGGGCGAAACCGCGGCCGAGGAGTTGGAGTGCGTGCAGACGGTCCCGCACGGGGGAGAACGCGCGTTGCTGATCGTCGTTCGATGCGTGCGTCAGGCGGGCAGCTATCAGTTTCTGCTGGCGATTCACGATACGACCGAGCAGAAGCAACAGAAGAAAGACATGGCGCTGGCGCTGCACCAGACGGAAGACGCGTTGCGCGTGAGTCACGAGGATCTGCGGGCGCTCACCCAAAGATTGCTGCATGCGCAGGATGAAGAGCGCCGCCGCATTTCCCGCGAACTGCACGACGACCTGAGCCAGAACGTCGCTTGTCTTCAGTTCGATCTGGAGGTGCTGGCGAAGTCTCTTCCGACCGATCTTGGGAAGGAACGGCGCAGCCTGAGCTCGATCCAGGAATCGGTCGCGCGGCTGGCGGAGGATCTGCGCAGGATTGCCTACGGGCTGCATCCCTCGACGCTCGAAATCCTCGGCCTCGCGGGGGCCCTTGGCGCGTATGCGCGCGAATTCTCGCAGCGCACGGGGATCGCCGTGGATTTCAGCGCTGCCGGCGTGCCCCCGGAGATTTCGCCGGGCGTTGTGAGCGCCTTCTACCGTATCGCGCAGGAGGCGCTGCGGAACGTCGCAAGGCACGCTTCGACCAGCGCTGAAATCCGCCTGACGGGAGAGAATTCGCTGCTGACGCTTTCCATCCGCGACAATGGCCCCGGGTTCGACCGCGAAGCTGTACGCGGAAAAGGCGGACTGGGTCTGGTCAGCATGGAAGAACGCGCTCGCCTGATCCGCGCCCGCTTTGAAATCGACACCGCTCCTGGACGAGGCGTTTCGATTACCGTCGCGGCGCCGCTGACGTAGATCCTCCTGTCAGCGCCTCCAGACCATCGCACGCCGCGCCCACGCCGTCCTCACGAGCGATGTCGGCCGCAACCCTTGTCGCGGCTGCGGCGCAGGCTCTGTCGGCAAGCATCGCCCTCAGTTCGCCTGCAACCCGATCCGCTCGGTACCTGCGCTTCGGGATCACCCGCGCAACACCAAGGCGTCGCGCGCGCTCTCCGTTATCCGGTTGATCGTTGCCGTGCGGCACGACGATCATCGGCCGACCGGCGCGTAACGCCTGTGCCGTGGTCCCCACACCGCCCTGATGCACGGTCGCCGCCGCGCGCGGAAGCAACTCCGAGTAAGGGGCATACTCGGCCACAAAGATCGAATCCGGCAGCGGACCCATCGCGAGCCTTTGCTCCATACGTCCGATGAGCAGCACCGCTCTGCATCCCACCCGACGCGTGGCCCGGAGGCTCTCTGTATAGAAATCGCGAGCGTCAAATACCGCCGACGACCCCAGCGTGAACACAACGGGCGCCGGCCCCGAATCCAGAAACGCCGCGAGATCCGGACTCAGACCCTGCCCCGGCTCGAGATGGTCGTAGAACGCGAACCCCGTGATCGCCGTGCGCACCGGCCAATCCGGCTGCGGCTGCGCGAATACGCGCGAAAACCACGCCTGCGTGCCATAAGAGGAGCGCATGTCGTCGAGCACCGGATTGCGCAATTCACGCAGTCCCAGCTTGCGCCGCAGCGCATTCAGCGGCGCGCCCCATCCGCGCACAACGCGTCTCGCCAGGCGGAAAAACATTCGCGAAGCGCCAGGCCCCAGCGCATGCACGGGCTTCAAAAACGGAGCCCCCGAAATCGTCGGCGGATCGAACGCCGAAAGAAAAACCGAGGGCTGCAGCGCCACCGAGATCCAGCGCTTATGCAGATACTCCGCGACCGTGGGCGTAGCGAACGTGACCGGATGGCCTACGATCAGGTCCGCATCCCGCGCCGCTTCCAGCGTGTCCTCGAAGCTCTGCTCGACCCACGGCAGAAACAATTTCCGGATCACGTATTCCGTGCCCTTGCGCGGATGCATCACGGCGCGAATCACCTCGGGCCTGTCGATGAGATCGCCCAGGTTCGGCCGCAACGGGTGAAAGCGCAGCCCCTCGCCTTCGACTTTCGCCCGATAGACTTCGGATGTCGCAAGCGTGACCGTATGGCCGCGATCGCGCAGTCCGATGCCCACGGCGATGTATGGATGCAGATCGCCCAGCGAGCCGAGCGTCGTCAGCAGGAAATGCGCGGACAAGTCAGGCGCTGTCGCCGCGATGGTTATCGACGAAGTGTTTGTCGATGGGCTTGCGTCCGGCGAAGCCGTCGTTGACGCCATGCCAGTGATCGATATCCTTTTCGTCCATGCGCCAGCAAAGGTAGACTTCCTCGCCGCGGAACAGCGTGGGAAAATCCACCAGCCCGATGTCGAGATCCTTGACCAGCACGCCCATGTTTTCGATGCGCTCCATCGAGTTCTTGAGCGTCTGTGCGCCGGAATCCCGCTGCATCTTCCAGGCTTCGGCCGACTGCGTGTCCACGTGAATGCCGCCCATGATGAGAATGCGCTGGGCCAGATCCTGAATCACCTTCTCCGCCTCTTCGTAGCGCCCCTTCGCCTGCACCGCCTCGCGGATCGAGCGGCCGACCGCCGGCAGCGCGGCGCGCGCCTGCGTCAGCGTAAAGTATCGGGGCATCTCGTTCACGCCAGGACCGGCTGTTCGTCCGAGCTGGGCACGAGCGGCGCGTAATGCGAGTCGACGTAACGATTCAGAATGCCGATGAACTCGGCGACAATCGCATCGCCTCGCAGCGTGGTCGAGAGCCTGCCATCCACATAGACCGGCGCCACCGGCTCTTCGAACGTGCCGGGCAGCGAGATGCCGAGGTTCGCATGCTTCGATTCGCCGGGGCCGTTCACCACGCAGCCCATCACCGCGACCTTCATTTCCTCGACGCCGTCGTACCGCTCTTTCCAGATCGCCATGCGCTCGCGCAGTTAATTCTGGATCTGATCGGCCATGTCCTGGAAGAACGTGCTGGTGGTGCGTCCGCAGCCGGGGCACGCGGTTACCTGCGGCGCGAAGCTGCGAATGCCGAGCGATTGCAGAATCTGCTGACTGACGAAAACCTCCTCGGTGCGGTCGCCGCCGGGCAATGGGGTGAGCGATGCGCGGATGGTATCGCCGATGCCTTCCTGCAGCAGCACGGATAGCGCGGCGGTCGTCGCGACAATGCCTTTCGCACCCAGACCCGCTTCGGTGAGCCCGAGATGCAGCGCGTAATCGCTCCGCGCGGCCATGGCGCGGTAGGCGTCGATCAGGTCCTGCACACCGCTGACCTTCGCGCTGAGGATGATGCGCTCGCGCGGCAGGCCGTAGCGTTCGGCGGCTTCGGCCGAGAGCAGCGCGCTGGCGACGATGGCGTCGAGCGTGACTTCGCGCGCATCCTTCGGCTCGGGCAGTTTGTTGTTTTCGTCCATCATGCGCATGAGCAGCGCGCCGTCGAGCGATCCCCAGTTGACGCCGATGCGCACGGGCTTGCCGTATTCGATGGCCGCCTCGATCATGGTGCGGAAGTTGTCGTCGTGCTTCTTGCCGATGTTGACATTGCCCGGATTGATGCGGTATTTCGCCAGCGCGCGGGCGCAGTCCGGATACTTCCTGAGAAGGATGTGGCCGTTGTAGTGGAAATCGCCGATGACGGGCACGCGCACGCCGAACATGTTCAGCGTGTCGACGATCTTCGGCACCGCGGCGGCCGCGGCTTCGGTGTTGACGGTGATTCGCACCAGCTCGGAACCCGCGCGGGCCAGCGCCATGATCTGATTGACCGTCGAGGTGACGTCGGCCGTATCCGTGTTGGTCATGGACTGGACGACTATCGGATTCGTCCCGCCCACTTTCACTCCGCCGACGTTCACCGCTACCGATTTCCGGCGCGCGATCTTTGCCATCAGGCCTCCGTTGAGTTAAAAGGCTTATTTTATCAATGAGCCGTCGGCTTGCGGTCCATTCTCTACAATCCTCTTGGCTGGGTACCGCTCTATCGAACTGCACACCTTGTCGAACTTGATGGCCCTAACGTAGCAGACTGTCAGGGACATGAACCTGAGCGTTGGATCATCCTGGGGGAGCGCCGCAGGGCCGTCTGCTTCTGAGGCAGGTTCGGCGTTCGTCACCCACACGGTGTATTTGACTTCGGGGCTATCATCCATCATAGTGTCGACTCCGGGGAACAGCCGAGACAGATAAGAGTCGTCGAAAATTTCGATGGCCGCACCTTCATCCATGGCTTCGACCTGTGCGGCTCTGTGAAATAGGGCCACGTTACGACGGGTGGACCGGTCGAACATGAGGCCCGGTTCGCCGGTCTGGACTGAAGGATAGATGATTCCATCGAGAGGCAGAGGTGGGTATTCGGCGGTTGCGAGGAAATCCGCGATCGCTTGAGTGGGCAGATAGTCAAGAGGAGCATCGTTGGGCATCACCGGCTTTGAGAGCCGCCGGCTCAGCCCACGAAGAAATTGTGCCCGTTTCAGACGCTGACGATGTTCGCCGTCAAATAGACTTCCTTCCTCATCGGCGAGGTCGTCGAGCGATGCGAGGTCGAGGAGCTTGAGCGGCCGGATTATCGCGAAACACCCGATGAGCACCTTAGATCCCACAGGTGGTCGCTTCTCGGCGAGCGCTACGTCCGGGTCCGTCGCTCCGTAAAAAACGGCGATGCCTGTGGCGTTCATGCGGCCGGCTACCGCCTTCGCTCTCGGTGGAGGGCCGACGTCCAAATCCGGACGCTTCATGGCGTCTCTTAGCTCCCTTTCCGACTGAAACTCTCGCGCACGGTAAACTGTCCCGATCCCCGTTTCGGGGCCGGCGTCGACGACGACCGGTCGTCCCAACACAGTTCGATACCGGTCAATTCCATTGAAGATGGATGCCAACGTGTGTTCGACGCGCTGGTTGAAATATCGGGTCTCAGTTTTCAGGCTCCTCTCAAAATTCGACCAATCCCTCTCGAAATCCCATGCGTTAGCAAGGGTTGTCGATTTGCTCGCTTTCTCCGTACTGGCTCTCTCTCGTGTCGTTCCGCCAGCACGCGACGGACGTCCTCGGCGAATGCTTCATCTTCCGTTTCGGTCAATCTCTTGACCAAATCCGTCACAGATTGACCGGCCTGGTGACCTGCGTGGGAAGCGTAGTCTGTTCGATCATAGAAATCAGCGAGGATTTCCGCTATTCGATCCGCTATTTGATCTACCGAGAAGGTGGCGCCGCCCAAGTTGCAGTAGGAGCAAGCTGCGGAAACTCCATCTTTCTCAATCTCTGCGGACAGAAAAGGTTCCATTCCGACACAGCCTGAACATATGCGCCGGTCTTTTGGATCGATGGAAAGCTCCACTTTGGCGGCTCCGTTAAACGCCCATTCTCTCGCACTTCGACAGCCGCCAATGGGAGACGCATCAGTGCGCGACGCGTCGCGTTTGCTCGTCTCGTAAGGTTCGTCTACCCTGAAGGTATGGCACGTTTGGATGAAAGCGATTTCGAGGCGGGCGATTCGATTCTCGACGACGAGGACGACCCAACCCTCGCCGCCATCGATCAAGGAATCGAGGCAGCCGACGATGGCCGTCTCGTGCCGGAGGACGAGGTTCGAAAGCTGCCACCGAAGTGGGTTTCAGAATTCTCTGCACTGAGCCGGCGTCAGCCGTTTGCGTGACCTGGTGGGCTGGTCGTAGGACAGCCATCGCCGCGAACCGGTAATGTGATGCGAGCGCGGGCAATAATCCAGGACTCTGAAGGCTAGAACCCGCAATCGCCGCTCGCAAAGTTTACAAGCCGCTGGTGAGCGCGTCGAGCAGACTCTTCCGCACCGGCCATTTGCCCGTCACTTTACGATCCGTTTGCATGAAACTGCCGGCGATCAGCATCGCGGAGAGTTCGTTATCGGATGAGTTCTTGTCCCGCCCCAGCGCTTCTTTCAGCAAACCGGTGACCGAGCGAAGCTGACTTTCGAGCATGCGCGCGTCGTCCGGCGTGCGGCAGGTCGCGTCCATTTCCGCTTCGATGCCCTGCGCTCCGGGACCGAAGGTGATCACGACGCGATCCGCCGTGGTCAGCGCGGACAGCATCAGATGAATCTGCGCCGGCAACGCGTTCTCGCGGCGAAGCTCCGCGCCGGGCACGGAGATCCAAACGGGCGCGGAAGGCAGAGGCGCCCTGACCGGGTCCGCCGTTTTCGTCAGCCGGGTC
>JASHSD010000670.1 GCA_030036985.1 Bryobacteraceae bacterium | reverse complement strand
AGGTTTTCAGCCGTCCGATAATGCCGTTGTCGCCCATCTCGTCGATGCTCAGGATGCCGCTGAGCGCGGGTCCATGAAACAGCCAGTCGGAGCAGGCATCGGCAGTCGAAAGCGGGAAGGGACGCGGATTGCTGAGAGTGAGCCTCGGCGGCAGCGGGGGAAGCACGCCGTCGTACTCGGCCTGCGCCCCATAGTGCGCGTGACCGGTGTCGCCCGCGCGCAGCCTGTATTCGACCCCCTGTCCAAGGCTTGGGGACACGGATTCCGCCACCAGTTTCCGCGGAGCCCCATCGGGGTAAGTCACTCCCTGAAAGTTCTTCACGTTGCGCATGGCCGTCAGCTTCCCGCCGGGACGAGCGGCGGCGGCCGTCTGCGTCAGCATCTCCAGAGCCACGACCATCGGCAGCACAGCCTTGCCGTCGATCTGATGGTCGTAGAGGAAGCCGTGCTTTGTCGGGTCGGTCAATATTTCCGCCGTAACCATCCCGTTACTCTGCCGCACCAACTCGCGCGTGAAAGGCCCGCGAGTGAAAACAGGCGCTGGCGGCTCGATGGTCAACGGACCGCCGAACACCACCTGCGCCCGCTCCTTCGCGCCGTAAACGATTTCGTCGAGAAATGCCCGGCAGCCCGCCGGAGACTCGATCATTTCCACGCCGGCGGCGGCGAAGCGGGCTGCCAGTTCGGGTGAAACCATGCCGCCCTCGGTCCGCCACGGCCCCCAGTTGAGCGACACCACCCGTCCCGGCCGGCGCGCATTGAGTCCGATCGCCAGCTTGTCGAGGACTTCGTTGGCCGCCGCATAATCGCACTGTCCGCGATTGCCGTAGCGCGCCGAAACCGACGAGAAGAATGCGAGGAACTGAAGGCCTTCGGGCCGGATGTTGCGCACCAGCGACAACGCCCCCGCAATCTTTGGCCGGATCACCCGGTCGAACGACTCGGGCGTCTTGTCCGCGATCAGTTTATCTTCTATAACGCCCGCGCCGTGAACCACTCCGTCGAGGCGGCCGTGCTTCGCATAAATGCCGTCGATCAGCGCACGCATCGCCGGCGCATCCGCAACGTCCACGGCATGATACTCGACCTCGGAGCCGGCATCCTTCAGCGCCGCGATCGACCGCGCCATCTCGCGTTCGTTGTTGATGCGCCGCAGCGCGCCTTCGATCAGGGCCGGCGTCGGACGCTGCCCGCGCGTCTGCATGCGGTCCATGACGATCGCTTTCATCTGACGGGTATCGGTGACGCCGGCGATATCGGCCGGCTCCGCTTCCGCGGGCAGGGGCGACCGCCCGATGAGCACGATTTTGGGTTGAAAAGCCCTGGCGATTTCGAGCGCGACCGCCGCCGTGATGCCGCGGGCGCCGCCGGTCAGAAGGACCACGGAATCGCGATCGAGCTTCACGGCCGAATTCACGGATGAACGCGCCGCGCCCAGCGGGGACTTCACCGAGCGCAGCGTTCTGCGCGTTCTGCCGCTGTATCCGGCCTCGGTGACGCCGTCGCGGCAGAGCAACTCGGCGGCAAGAATTCCGGCCATCGTCGCCGGATCCGCATCCGATGCGAAATCGACGGCTCGCGCCGCGACCTCGGGCCACTCCCGCGGAATCGTCTTGAGGAATCCGCAGACGGCGGCATTTCCCGCGAAATAATTTTCCGTCGCCCCCTCGCCGCAGGCGAATGTTCCGCCCAGCCGGGTCGCGCCCAAAACCGCGCCCGCGCCCGAAGCGCCCCGCAGATCCTTCTCGAGAGTTTTGACGAGCAGGAACAGGCTCTTGAGATCGACGCGGGTCCGGGTCTCGAATTCCGCCGATTCGGCGGCCGTTACGGTTGCGAGCGGCATGAGGTGAACGAGAGCGTCGATCTTTCCTTGCTTATCGCCATGCTTCTCGCGCAGCCTTGCGATCAGGGCCGAAACAGATTCTGGCGATGTCAGGTCCACTCCGCTTTGCGGATCGTGTCCGACCACGGTATGGGCGATGCCGAGTTCCCGCAGGCGGACGGCGAGACTGGTCGCCACTCCCGCGAGATCGTCGGTGATGACGACAAAACCCGGACGCGAGGCGCCCTGAGTCACCTCCGGGGCATCGCACACCTCAACCGTCATGCGAGTTACAGGGCGAGTCACAGGGTGAGGCTCGGGAGCCGGCGCTTCCGCCGAATGCGCTTCCGACGACTCAGTCCGCGGCGCGGCGATCATTTTCGGAGGCGCCGAGCCCGGAGCAGTCTGCCCCGCCTTCGCCTCAATCCAATCCACGATAGCTGTTAGTGTTTTCAGTTTCGAAAGCGTTTCGATCTGGCCTTCCATGGCTTCGGCAGGCAGGAAGGATTCGGTCTGCAGCGCACTGAAAATCTCCACGCGTTTGATGGAATCCACGCCGAGGTCCGCTTCGAGATCGAGATCGAGCCCGAGCATATCCGGCGGGTAGCCGGTTCTCTGGCTGACCAGGCCGAGCAGCCGCGAGGTGATTTCGTCCCGCGTCAGTTTCGCCGCCGCCACGGGCGAAGCCGCAGCCGCGGCCACAACCTGCGGCTCGGCGGGCGCGGCGACGGGAGCCGGCGCCGGCTGCGGGATAACGGCGGGGATGGAGGCCGGCGGCGCGGCGGTTACGGCCGGCTGCGCAATCGTAACAGCCGAAGCAGGCTGCCGCATCGCCGCCATCATGATG
The DNA here is from genome assembly GCA_030036985.1 of Bryobacteraceae bacterium. Lineage (GTDB taxonomy): Bacteria > Acidobacteriota > Terriglobia > Bryobacterales > Bryobacteraceae > BOG-234. Next base: position 7,255 of record JASHSD010000670.1, on the reverse strand, counting down.
TTCCGATGGGTGTCGAGGAACCTGCTCATCAGGCGATGGTGCCCCTGCAGCAGCGAATCGTGGTTGCCGGGCTTTGATCCGTCGGCGAATGGCGGAGGTGTGGGATTCACAGGCATTGAATTCGAAGCCGAAAGCGGCGCCGGAGCCGTGGTGACTATTGTGGGCGGCGGATCGATCAGAATCCGCTTCCCGGATTTTCGCACCGGATTCTCCGCCGCGCGGCGGGCCGCGGCTGCTTTATACTTCGACCCCGGCAGAGCGAACCCGTTGGACACAACCCAGGCGGTCTGCGCAAGGGGCTTCGGCGCCGTATCCGCCACGAGGCGATCGAGGCGAAGACGCGCGGTGACGCGTCCTTCGAAGAGCGTCTGCGCGAAAAACGGCACGCCGGCGACCGCCAGCTGGGCCAGCGAATGCGCCAGCTGCAGCAGTCCCGGCCGGCCCGCCGTATCCATATTGACCGCTGTGTGCGGCGGCTTGTCTTTCAGGACGCTCGCAGCCAGACCGGTCAGCACTTTGCCGGGACCGCATTCGATAAAGATCCGCGCCCCGGCGGCGTACATCGCCTCGATTTCTTCGAGGAAACGCACCGGCCGCGCGAGATGTTCCGCCAGCAGGGTCCGGACTTCGCCCGGCGCCGCGGCGTGCGGTTTCGCGGTGGTGTTCGAATAAACGGGAAAACGCGGCGACTCGATCCCGCACTCGCCCAAGCCGTCGTAAAGGGCGCCCGACGCTCCCGCCACCAGCGGAGAATGAAAGGCGCAGGCCACCGGAATCGGGCGCGCCTCATGTCCCCTGGCTTTCAGTATTTTCACGGCGTCGGCGATGCCCTTCTGCGTTCCCGAGATCACGGTCTGCAGCGGCCCGTTCAGATTCGCGATCACCACGTCCGCGATGTCTTTTATGGCCGCCGAAACCTGCGCCTCGTTGCCTTCGACGGCGGCCATGGCGCCCAGCTCGTCTTTGGCCGAATCGATGATGACGCGCCCGCGCAGTTCGGAAATCCGGATCAACTCGTCGAGCGGGAAGGTTCCGGCGGCGCACAGGGCGGCAAATTCGCCATAGCTGTGACCGCAGGCCATGGCGGGCCGGATGCCCAGATCGCACAGCAGCTCGAACATCGCCATGTCCGCCGCGCCCAGTGCGGGCTGGGCCACATTGGTCTGCCGGAGCGCTGCCTGGTCGGCTTTGGCCGTATCGGCGTCAAACGCCGGAGGCGGATAAATCAAAGCGGAAAGGGGCCTGCCGAGTTTCAATCCAAGACTGCGGTCGGCCGCTTCGAACACCCGGCGTACTCGCGGAAACGCGATGGCGAGGTCGTTCAGCATGCCCGTCGACTGCGAACCCTGCCCCGGAAAAGAGAAGGCGATTTTTCCCCGGGGAGCGGCGGCATCGGGCGAATAGTAAACGCCGCGCGGATCGCGGAATTCGTTGCATGCGTTCACGGTGGCGCGGGCGGACGCGATTTTGGCGACCAGATCCTCGATGGACGTCGCCACAATCGCGAGACAATGAGCTGCGGAGCTTTCCCCATGGGCCCCGCGGCCCTGTTCCCAACACACAGCCGCGGCCAGATCGGCGAGTAACGGCTGCGCGCCGCCCTCGATCGCGGCGGCGATCTGGTCGAGAGACGCCGTAATCTCTTCCGGCCTGCTCCGGCGCCACAGGAATAACTCGGCGGGCCAGTCGCGGAAAGTTGCGTCGCTTGGCTCAACACCCGGCTCGACGCCGTCCGGCGGCCGGAACTCTTCGACGACGGCGTGGAAATTCGTTCCGCCGAAACCAAACGCGCTCACGCCCGCGCGCCGCGGGGCATTGTCGAGCCGTCTCATCCATGGGCGCGTCTCGCTGTTGACATAGAGCGGACCGCTGTCGAAACCGGCCTGGTTGTTCGGTTTCGTGACGTTCAGGGTCGGAGGCAGAACGCCGTGGCGCGTGGCCATGACGGCTTTGATCAGTCCGGCAAAACCCGCCGCGCATTTCGAGTGTCCGATCATGCTCTTGACCGAACCGACCGCCACGGTCTGTTTGTCGGCGCCCCGTTGTTTCAGGTACGTGGTGAGCGACTCCGCTTCCGTCCTGTCGCCCACCGCCGTGCCCGTGCCGTGGGCTTCCATCATGCCGACCGTCGCGGCGTCAAACCCCGCTTTCGCATAGGCGCGCTCGAAGGCGCGGATCTGGCCGATGGGACGAGGCGCGGTCAGCCCTTTGTCCCTGCCGTCGCTCGACGCCCCGACGCTCTTGACGAGGCCGTAAATAGTATCGCCGTCGAGCAGCGCGTCTTCCAGCCGCTTGAGCACCACCGCCGCCACGCCTTCGCTGATCACGATTCCGTCGGCGGACTCGTCGAACACCTTCGGCACTCCGTTCGGCGAAAGCGCCTGCGTCTTGGCGAAGGAAAGGAACGTCAGCGGCGTCTGCATCATGTCGGCCGCGGCGACCACGGCTACATCGCAGGACCGCGTCTCCAGCTCGACCACCCCATGCCGCAAAGCGGCAAGTCCGGTGGCGCACGCCGCATCCACGATGAAATTCGTGCCGCCGAGATCGAGACGGTTGGCCACGCGGCCCGCCACCACGTTCAGCAGAAATCCGGCGAACGAATCCTCCGTCCACTCGGGCAGATAAGCGTCCAGTTTGTCGATCAGCGCCGCTGAATCGGCCAGCGTCCCGCCGGCCCGGTCGACGAAGTACGGCAGCATGGAGCGGAAGCCGTAACCCATTCCCAGCTCGCCGATGCCGCCTCCCGTACCGACGATGCAGCAGGTATTTTCGCGGTCGAATTGCCGTTCCGTATAACCGGCGTCAACCAGCGCCCGGCGCACCACCTCGAGCGTCACCATCTGCAGCGGTTCTATCGAAGGCAGCGACGCCGGAGGCATTCCGTACTTCAGCGGGTCGAAAACCACGTCGCCGATGAAGCCGCCCCACTTCGAATAGATTTTGTCGCGCGCGCGCCGGTCCGCGTCGAAGTACACGGCGGAATCGAAGCGCTCCGTCGGGATCTCGCCGAGCGCGTAGACTTTGTTCTGAATATTCTGCCAGTATTCGGTGAGATCCCCGGCCTTCGGGAATATGCAGGACATTCCAACGATGGCGATATCGGCGCCTGCCGGCATCGCCGCGACACGGCTTCGCAGAATCCCCCCGCCGGCGGCGCAATCGCCGTGCAGTTCCTCAATGCCGCAGGCGGCCTGGCGAAGGGCCGCGACTTGGCCGATCATGAACATGCCTTCCCGCCGGATGTTCTCCGGGTCGGCTTGTTCGTAGATCGCCTGCCCCTCGTCACCGTTGCGGCGGACGATGCCTTTGGACGCGATGCGGAGGCGTCCGAGGTTCAGGCCCTCGAGTTCTTCGCGCATGGCGTCTTTGGGTTTGCCTTCGCGCAGCAACGTTCTTTTCAACTCCGCGAAGGCTTTGGCGAACTGCGAGTCCGCGCAGCGTGTGGCGTGGCCGATGCCCGATTCCACCAGCACGGTATCGCTGCAGGCGATGGCCTCTTCCTGAAAAGTGGGAGTGATGGCGCCGGTCTCGACGATCTCCCGGGTAAACAGGTAGCCGGTCCCGACGACCACGCCCACGCGAACCCCACGCTCCGCCAGCGGAGCCGTGATGGCGGCCGCCATCGCGCCCGACATGGCGTCGTGAATTCCACCGGCGAAAATCATCTGGTATTCTTCCGGCCGGGTTCCCGCGCCCGCGCCGCGCAGGTGATTCAGGATGGTCCGGATCATCTGCTCCCAGAGCACGAAACTCGTGCGCGGACCCACGTGACCGCCGCATTCGCGGCCCTCGAAGATAATCCGGCGGGCGCCCGCTTCGAGAAAACTGCGCAGCAGTTCCGGCGACGGAACATGCAGAAAAACGCGAATCCCTTCGGCTTCGTACTGTTTCGCCATGTCGGGGCGGCCGCCGGCGATCACCGCGAACGGCGGCTTCGACTTCAGCACTTCGGCCAGCTGCTCGTCGCGCAGTTCCCTCGGCACGAACCCCAGAATGCCGACGCCCCATGGCATGCCCGCGCACGTCCGCTGGGTCTCGACGAGCAGCTTCGCAACCTCTTTGCCCCGCATGAGCGCCAGGGCGAGAAAGGGCAGCGCGCCCGCGCGGGCAACCGCGGCCGCGAACCCGGCGTTGTCGCTGACGCGCGTCATGGGCCCCTGCAGGATCGGAAAACGCGTCCCCTGATCTTTGGCCAGCGGCGCGTTCTCTCCCAGATGATTCAGCCGCGAGGCCACGCGCAGCTGCCGCGAAGCTTCGCGCCGGATCGCGGCGCAGATGCCGCGCACGCTTCGGTATTCGTCGGCAAGATATGCGGCGAACGCCGCATCCTGACCGGCCAACACCAGTTCCCGCGAGCGAATGCGGCGCCAGACCTCCCGCTTCCACTGCGCCAGGGTCTCTTCGGAAGCTTCGGCATCGACGCCGAGAGACTCCTCCAGCTTCTTCAGCTCGAAAAAAGCCGTTTCGCCGACGCGCGCATACGCCCGGAATTTCACGCCGGAGTCCTGGCCCAATACCGCGGTCTCGCTGCCGTCCATGCGGGCGATCTTGTTCCTCACGTGTTCCGGCAGAGACGATTCGTCGGCCAAAGCGACCTGCCAGTCGAGCGCAAAACCCGCGGCGCCCGCCGCCAGACACGCGGCGCCTGTATGCAGACCGATGCCGCCCCGCGCGTAAACCGGAATCGTGAGATGCGGCGTAATTCTCTGCAACAGGATGAAAGTGGTCTCTTCGCCCGCGCGTCCGCCGGATTCGCTCCCCTTGACCATCACGGCATCGGCGCCGCAAGCCGATGCCTCGATCGCTTCGGGAAGGGAAACGACTTCGACGATGGCTTCGACTCTGTTCCGTTTGCACCAGTCGATCGCGCCGGACAGGTCGGGGCCGGAATCCTGAAGCACAACCGCGGTAAGTCCCCGGCCGACGGCTGGCTCGAGCAGACTCCAGACCCCGTTGTCTCCAGCAATGCCGTCTCCGGCAATCGCCGAGACGCTGAAACCGGTGTTGGCTTCGATCAGAGCGTCAAGTGCGAGCCGCGCTTCTTCGGCGCCGGCATGCGCCAATGCCAGTACGCCCGTGCATCCGGCTCTTTCCGCGGCAGCCACCACCGCCGGTTGCGGGAAGGCTTCGGGAGTATGAACGAATATCCGACACGCTATAGACACAACCTACCTCCGAGATTGTCGCAGGGTCCTCCGAAACTCGATCGCAGGACACGTGCCGATTGCATCACCGGCTGAAATATTTCCGCTGCCCCAATGGAGTCAGCGGTAATCGGGTTGGTGAACGCTTTTTTCCGATCTTCGAAAACGGGCAACGAGGCCGGACACGCCAAGTGCGAAGAGACCGATCCCGAGCATTGCCGCGGACCCCGGCTCGGGAAGAGTCGTTCCGTCAATCTCGATATTCATGTCGAGCGGCGTGTCCCAGGTTCCGTCGGCCACCGGGTCCTCCTGAAAACAGGGTCCGCTCAGATCGGCGTAACTGCAGCGCAGGTAGCTCCCGTTTGAGGTGCTTTGGGCGATCCCGGGATTGCTGGGATAGCTTGAGGAGCTTTGGTAGCTTCCGCTGAGAGGTCCGTCGACGAACGAGGTGTACCAGAAGCCGTAACCGGTGCTGGCGTCGGGATCGGCGCCGACGCCGTTAATCCCGAACTCATATGTCCCCGGGGGCAGCACCATGTCGAGGTTGAGAAAGGTGTTCTGCCAGATGGGATAATAAACGCCCGGAGCCCCCTCGTAAGAGTTCGCCGGATTACTCACCGGACCGCTGTAAGAGACTTGGGTGAAAATCATGTTCGGATTGCTGGAGCCGACCGCATTCGGATCGCCCGGAACGTCGAAACTCGTGTCGGGCGAGCCGGTTTCAAGCACCTGCCAGGTTCCGTCGGCGGCGCGAAAATAAAGCGAGACCGAGGAAAACTCATCTCCCAGCGGCTGGCCGAATACGGAGGCGACCGACCAGATGGAAACGCTGCTGATGTCGGTGTACTGGCTGAAGGTGATGCTGGTGGCGTCGAACGCCGCGGTCGGATCCGATTCACCCAGTGCGGCATTGCTCTGCAGATCCCCCGCGGCAAGGTTCAGGTTACTGTTCGGTAACGAATCGAGAAAAAGAAGATCGCCGAAGCACCCCGTAGCCGTTCCAACCAGCGCCAATAAAATCAGAATTGGCAAGCGCACTTTCTATCCTCCTGAGAACACTATGGTCCTTGCCGGAACGCTTCACTGCGTGCGTCCGAAACCGGCCAATAGTATGAGGGCCTAATTATAGCGGTTTTTTGGTGGACATTGCACTAGTCTTTTGGGACTGTTCGCCTGCCTAACCGTACCAGTACCGAAGTGAGCCTCGGGAAACTGTGGACAGGCCTCAGCGGATCCTGCCCTCGATAAACGGCACCTCGAAAACTTTGTCGTGATGCACCGGGCCATGGCCGAAATAGCCGTCTTCGCCGAAGGCCTCGCCATGATCGGCAAGAATCGTGATCCAGGTGTTTTCCGGAACGATGTCGAAAAGCTCCTCGACCACGCCGTCGAGATACTCGACCGCGCGGATCTGGCGCTTGCGGAGCTCTTCCATCTTGTCCGAATTGAAGATCGCGGCCGACTCCGCCGTTTCCACCAGTTTTCCTCCGACCACATGCTGGTCGAGATGTTTGAATACGCCGTGAATTCCATGTATGCGCGGCCACATATCGGTCGGCTCGTCCGGCAGCGCGTACGGGTAATGCGTTTCGCCGACGTTCAGCAGGTAATACGAGGGCCGCTCTTCGGAGAACGTCATCTCCCGTATCATGGCCCGCATGTCGTTGTGTTTCGGCATCAGCCGGAAGGTGTCGAAGCCCTGGTTGATGACCGTCTTCGGATTCAGCACGGGAAGCGACACCATGGCGTGCGTCTCGTAACCCAGCGACTGCCTGAGGAACAGCGGCAGAAACAGCTGCGGCACAAGCTCGCGGAACTCGAAGTTATCGAGGCCGAAACGCTCGGCGTACCGGACGAAGTCTTTCTTGTAGTACTCCGACGCGTAGACGTTTTTGGGCGATGCGTGCGGCATCAGACCCATGAGCAGATTGTAGTGAGACGGCGCCGTCCAGGAGGCGTAGGAGTAGCGTTGCTCCAGCTCCCCGAGTTTCAGGATCGTCTTCGGCCGCGCCGCCACAAACGAGTCGAACCGGCAACTGTCGAAGACGATGGTGATGAAGTTGTTTCCCCCGGCCATCCGACAATCCTCCGCTCGCCGAAAACCGAAT
>JASHSD010000669.1 GCA_030036985.1 Bryobacteraceae bacterium | reverse complement strand
TTCGCCCGACTTTCCCGCTACGCCGAATGCCGCCGTTTCGACGAGTCCGATAACGGCTTCAGGCTTGAATCAGGTCACCAGCTTTACGGTTCAGTTGAACACGACGGGATCGGCGTTCGTCTATTCGACCCTTGGCAACCTCGGCGATCAGGGGATGGCGATCGGCCTCGGTCCATCCGGCGAAGCCCAGGTGCTCGCACTGGATGCAAACAGCAACGTTTTCCTGCGGAGATATGAAGCTGACGGTTCCGGCATTGAGTTTGAGACATCGCTGAACATCACATACAAGTCATCCGTGGGCCAACTGCCGGCGATGGCGATCGACTCTATCGGCGTGACCACAGTCGTCGGCGTCAGTAACGGCGTGGATCTTCCGCTTTACCAGCCTGTGCAGGCGTGCCAGTTGGCGGCGCAGGGAATCACGAACGGCTTTCTCATGCGCATCGATACTTGGGGAAATCTGCTCGAATCGACATGGCTGCAGGGGACTTATCCAACCGTCCTCGCCACGATCGCCGTCAATCCGACTTCCGCGTTTGAACTGGTCTCGGCCGCGACGAATCCGGGGCAAGGCGCGAACGAGAGCGATCTCCTGACCTTGGGGCCGGAAACAGCGCCCGCCGGGATCAATTTCACCTGCGTCGGGAATTCGGCGACGCTGACGGAGGCGCTGCTCGCTCCGGGCGAGATTGTCAGCCTGTTCGGGACCGGGATCGGACCGGAATTGCCGGAATCGGCGCAGCTCGGATCGGACCAGCGCTTTCCCACGTCAGTCTCGAATACGCAGGTGACATTCGATGGCGTGCCCGCGCCGCTGCTGTACGTCAGCAGCACGCAGATCAACGCCGTCGCTCCGTTCGAGTTGGCGTCAACGGGGGTAACGAAGGTCTGCGTAACGTATGAGGGCACGGAGATGAACTGCATTTCGGCGAGCCTTGCCGCCGCCGCTCCGGGCGTCTTCCTGAATCCGGCGACACCCGGTTATGCCGTGGCGCTGAACCAGGACGGAACACTGAACACGCAGCAGAATCCGGCTCAACCGGGTTCGATCGTGGTTTTGTTTGCGACGGGACTCGGCGGCATCACGCCCGAGCCGGCGGATGGCAGCCTAGTCCAGCTTCCGTTACCGACGCAGAACCTGAAGGTGCAGGTTGCGGTTGCCTCTCAGGACTCTCAAAGCCCGCTGCCATACTTCGCCACAGTTTTGTATGCCGGACCCGCTCCCCTTGAGATCGCCGGGTTGAGCCAGATCAACTTCGAGATCCCCGGGTACCTCGATTACTCCGGCCCGATCGCCGTTCGGGTGACGCTGCCCGACGGCAGTATTTTGGAGGCGGGCGCCTCCCTCTGGATCGGCGCGCCTGCCACGGATGGATCTCGCGGCCGGAGGGTTACGGCGTCTTCACTACGATGACCACGAGCACCAACGAGGCGACGGCAATAAGAGCGGAGTCAAAAATAAATAGAAGCGCGCACGGCTACGCTGTGAGCGCGTGAATTTGGATGATCGCGAGCCATACGAAAAAGCCGGAGTCAGGAAGACGCCGGGCCAAGCAAGCTTCCCGCGCAAAGGACGTGCCACCAAATGACCAATCCTTTTGCGAAAAACCGCTTGCTTGCGCGCGCGGCTCGGAATGGGCGTCTGAGCCATGACCGCAAGCGCCGCAATCGAGCGGAGGAACTCGTTATTCGTGCGGCGCGGACGCGACCCCTTTTGCGGCGGCAACCGTCCGGTATCTCATTCACGGCATTCTCGGGTAAAATCGTTCACACGATGCGCTTGTCCCCGATAACAGTTGTGATGGCAATTCTGGCGGCCCAGTCCGCGCGGCCGGAGTTGCTCGAAAAAACGAAGAAGGTGGCCGGGCTTACGGTTCGGTACAAGGTGGTTCTTCCCTCGGGCTACGACCCAGCGAAGACGTATCCGGCTATTCTGGCTTTCGGCGGTGGTCCGCAAACCATGAATACGGTGGACAGCGTTCTGAACCGCAACCTTCGCGCCGAGGCGGAAAAACGCGGCTACATCGTGGTCGCTCCCGCCGCGCCCGACGATCAGTTGTTCTTCGAGGGCGGCGATCGCATTTTCCCCGATTTTTTGAAGACGATCCTGGCGGATTACAAAATCGAGGGCGGGAAATTCCACATCGCCGGACCGTCGAATGGCGGGATCGCCGCGTTCCATGTTGCGGCTGCGAACCCTCAATACTTCGTTTCCATCACCGCGTTCCCCGGATATATGTGGGAACCCACTCCGGCCAAGCTCGATGCGATTTCGAAGATGTGCGTGTTCATGTATGTCGGGGAGAACGATGAATATAGGTGGCACCCGGAGATGAAGAGAGAAGCGGATGTACTTCGCGCCAAAGGGACGATCGCGCGGTATACGGTGGAGAAGGGTCAGCCGCACCGCATGGAGACACTCGCCGGGGCGGGCGCCGGGCGTTTGTTTGATGGGTTTGATGAGGCAAGGAAAGGGTGTAGTAAGTAAGTAGGGACGGATTTATCCTGGGGCCAGGCCGGGCTGAAGCCCGGCTGCAGGGCTGAAGCCCTGACCCCACAGAATCAAAGCAACAAAGGCCAACAAACAGAAGCTAAGAAACAGAAGCTAAGAAACAAAACCGAAGGAATTTTTCGGGGCGCCCCAAATCAGTTGGTTACCCGGACCGAATCCGGGAGCGCCGATTACGGGGAGCGCCTGCCGCCCATGTTTGATGCGTTCACCGCGACCAGAGCCTCGAGGACTGTACGGCTTAGCGACCAGATCGGGTCATGGGGTCCGACCTGGTTCTCGATTGGAGACTACAGCAGCCCTCGGGACAATGCGGACAGCACTGACCCGGATCGGCTTATAACTTATTGATCGGGCGGGCGCAAATTTATTTTTGGTGGTTGTGAACAAGCCGCTCAGTTCGCAGACGGCTTTTCGATCTTGTCGATGACCATCACGTCTACCGGCGTCCTGGTTTTCTGCATGCGCAGTCCGATCTGCGCCATGGCTCCGTACAGGTCGGGCGGGGCGTCCGGATCGGGCGTCGCCGCCTGCTGGGGCGGAGCACCGGCGCCGCCAAAGGGCCGCATTCCCGGGTCGGGCGTGAACTTCAAAACGAAGGTGTAGCGGGTATTGCCAAGGCCGGTCTGATCCACCACGGGTTCGTCCATGAACTGGGCCTGGAGCACGCTGGCAAACTCGGCCATGGTCGCGTTGTTGACGTGGAAGCCGTTTTGCGGCCTGCCTCCGAAGCCGGGAACAGGGGTCGGGTTGTTCTCTTCCTTGTCGAACTTTATGCCCTCCTTGGCCACGGTGACGGAGTAGGCCGAAAGCTCCTTCTTTTCTTTGTGGTATTGCAGCGAAAAGCGGTCGGCGAGCAGCTTCTGCAGCATCGCCTGCATCTGCTTGACACTCGGCATGCCGGACTTGTCCGGTTTGGCCTCGATATCAAACTTGTCGGTGTCATACCACGCGGGCGCCCCGATGACCTGTTTCGGATGCAGGTCGAAGGCGAATTTCACCAGATCGGCGAGGGTGGTGTTATGGGTGGTGAACGTACCGCTCCGGTTCACGTTGATTCCCCAACCCGGCCGATTGGGATCGGGCGTCTTGATCGTGGCGACTTCGAATTCCACCTTCGCATTGGGATCGATCATCTTGGGCGGCGGCAGCGGCTCGGGGATGGTCCATGCGGTCTGCGGAGTCGCGCGAATCAGATTCAACGGCAGGGGCTGGCCTTGGGTCCAGGTACCCGTGATCGTGGCGCCGTCGCCGCTGATTTTGCCTTCATACGTGCCGTTGAGCGTGGGGATATCGATTTTCAGACTCGATCCGCTCGCCGTTACCGTTTTGGCCGGAATCGGGTTCCCGCCCTGGTCGATGCTGTAGAACTGGGCGGCCAGCTTGTCCGCCTCCGTGGTGGAGATCTTGATCACGACGCGCAGTTCGCCGTTCGGCGCCTGGGGGATCTTGAGCGCTCCCTGCCATGTGCCTGTAAAGGTCTGGCCGAACAAGGCGCTCGCCTGCAGCGCGGCAAGCGCGAGCGTCGATAGCAGCAGCTTCTTCATGGGTGATTTCTCCCGCGGGATGGCGTTGCCGAGCCCGATCTGTGGCGGCTGGTATCATCCTGTGCTTGCGTGGCACAGTAAGGCAGCCGCATTTGGGAAGACGCTGAAGCCTGCGAACCGAACCGCGGGCGGCATCTCCGGACGCCCGTTGCCGATTGTTTTCCTTACGTTCACCCGGTACGACAATTGGACGATAAATGTTCACCTTTTGTTCCCGACGGCGGCACAAAGAAGCAGTTCAGGAGCCAATTCGGAGGGAACTTCGGGCAGCGTAGGGGTGTCTAATCTGCCAGTGCGGCTGTCCACAATCCTTTTCTGCACGTTCGCGATCTCCGGCAGCGCTGCCGCGCAAACCTTTTCGGCGCACATCGAAACGCCGCCAGGCCAGTCTCAATTTCGCGTCGGCGAGGCGATCGGCATCCGGCTGGTTTTTGAAATGATGCCTCCATCCGCCGCGCCGCCGGATAATCAACTACGCTGGATGACCACGTTTATGGGGAGTGACCGCTCGGTCCTGGGGATTGGCCGCGACCGTTTCGTCGTTACTCCTGAAACCGGTACGCGCGATCCCTGGGAGTATCGGCTCCACCAAGGCATCGTCTATTCAGGTCCCCCCGGGACTTCAATCGGCGGCCAACCAGTTGTCCTGAATTTCGACCTGAACCAGTGGGTGAGGTTCGAACGTCCGGGCCACTACACAGTCCATCTTTCGTCCTATGTCGGGGGACTTCAAGGTCAGGGCGTCGAGGTCGAATCGAACGAGATCGGCATCGATATCGTCGCCGCCGATCCCAAGTGGCAGGCGCAGGAATTGGCTCACGATCTGGAGATCCTGAGCTCCACGCTATCCAAAATCGACAACCAGTCCTTCTACGCGCGCATGAGCGCCGCGCACCGCATCACTTATCTGGAAACGCCCGCGGCGGTCCGCGAGATGGCGCATTGGCTGGGGATGGCTGACGTCCAGACCGGCCAGGTTCTGCTGGACGGGCTGCTTTCGAGCGGCCACCGCACCGAAGCCATTGCGGCCGTGCAGGAGTTCCTGCGCTCTCCCTCCGAACCGATACCGCCGATGTTTCTGCGAGCGCTCTCTGGTCTCATCAACTCCACCACGGGACCGCAAAACGCTCTCGCCGATGTGGTTGAGCAAAAGCAGGGCGCGGCGAAGGCGATTTCATTGAAGACGCTGCTCGATAACATGCCTGCCGAGGACGTGCCACTGCAGATGCGTTCTGAAATCGCCGCCCTGTTCACGGATCTGCCCGTGTCGCAACAATCCGAATTACTTGAGTATCAATGGAAAAAAATCGAGTCGTCCGATATGGTTCCGGTCCTGCGGCAGATCTACGAGACGGCTCCGCAGGCCCGCTA
>JASHSD010000668.1 GCA_030036985.1 Bryobacteraceae bacterium | reverse complement strand
GCCGAGTCCAGGGTCGATTTCGCGGCCGACAGCTGGGCTTCAGCGGCGAGTTCCCTGGACTCGGCTTCATCGACCTCCTGTTGCGGCACGAGTCCGACCTCGCTTTTGGAGACTTTCAGAATACGCGCATACGAGAGGTGCGCGATGTCATAGGCCGCCTTTGCACGATCGAGGTCGTCGCGAGCGGTCGTGATGTCCGCGGCGCTCGCTTCCACCTCGGCGCCGGCGCGCGCGATGCTGTCCTGCATCTCGGGAATTTCCAACTCGGCGAGTTTCTGGCCGGCCCGGACGTGGTCGCCGATATCCACGTCGATGGATTTGATGTAGCCGGCCTCTTTGGCCATCACGTCGATTTCCTGATAAGGAATGAATTCGGCGGTGAGCACCAAATCCGTAGAGAGGCTCCCGCGGCTTACTTTGGCCACGGGCACAACCGGTGGAGGCGCGGCGGCGTAGACGCTGTCCGGTTCCCCGTGACTGCGCGAGCAGGACATGAGACCGATCGCGAGGCAACACACCGGCATCGCGAAAGAGAGAGATCGATTCATCTTCATTGCAGATCTCCGATAGTGTAATCGAGAGCGGCGCGGCGGCTGAGATAGTCGTAGCGCGCGGTGGCGTTCTGAATTTCGGCGGACGTCTGATTGAATTGGGCCTGGCTGAGTTCGACGATGCTGCCGAGCCCCGCGTCGTAGCGCGTCTGCGCCAGGCGCAGGGCTTCGTTGGACTCGGCCAGCAAAGCCGTGGTGACGTCGAGGCGGCGCGCCGCCGTATTCGCTTCGAGCCACGCCTCGCGAACCTGGCGCGCGATCTCGTTCACGAGAGCCTGCACATCGCTGTCCGCCGCCGCGGTGCGCTCTTCGGCTTCGGCGCGGCGGGCGGAAAACAGACCGCCGTTGAGAATCGGAATCGTGATGTCCACGCCGACAGCGCTGTAGGTTTCGGGAAGACGCGGATCGCCCGCCGGAACCGCTCCGGCAGTCGCAAGAGCGGAAACGGTCGGCATTTTCAGGCGCGCTTCGGCCGTCGCATAGAGCCGCTCCGCGTCACGGGTGAGGTTGAGCGCCGCCAAGTCGGGGCGCTTGCTCATGGCTTCCTGGACGCTGGAGTCGGGTGTCGCTTCGAGTGGAGCGGGATTGGGTTCGTCGGCGAGCGTAAATGCCTCCGTGCGGTTCAGACCCAGCGCCGCCGCCAGATTGGATTGCGCCTCACCGGCGAGGTTTTCCGTCTGCACCAGATCGAGCTGCGCCTGCGACAACGTCACCTCGGCGAAGCGAACGTCCAGGGTGGAGCGCAACGAGCTTGCCTGCAGCGCCCGAATCTGGCGCAGCGTGATCGCGCGATTGTTCACGGCGGCCTGGGCGGCGCGCACCGCCGCGTTCCCGCCGAGCAGTTGAAAATACGCCTGCGAGACCTGGAGCAGCACCTCCTGACGCGCGGCCTGGCCGCTGTCGCTCTGGGCCTGACGGCGCAGTTCCGCGCTCTTCACGAGGTTGGTGGTACGCCGGAAATCCGTAATCAGCTGGTTGACGGCGATGCCCGAAGCGAAGCGGGTGTAGAGGCTGGAGGTTTGCAGCGCGCCCGCCGCCAGAATCGTGCTGTGTTGCGCGTCGACTCCGGTAGCGAGGCCCGTCACCAGCGGAAAACGCGCCGATCGCACTTCTTTCACCACCGAGCCGGCCGCCAGGGTGATGGAGTCCGCCGATCAAATCTGCGGGTTGTTTTGCAGCGCATAAGCTTTCGCCAGCGCGAGAGTCAGATTCACGGGCGGCGGAGCCGCCTGCTGCGCCCAAACTGTCATCGCCACGCCGTACGCAATCCAGAGCTTCAGGTTCAAACCGGCTGCACCCGCGTGGCGGATTTCACGATCGTAGTCGCGTGCATCTCCACCAGACCGTCCGTCACCAGGGCGCACAGGCCGGGGAGCAGCCGGTCGATGACCTCCGGCCTCTCGAGGAACTCAATGCGCACCGGCAGATGATCGCCCTCCACGCTTCCCGCGCCCGCGGTATGCAGGCGGTGATGCGAGCCGAAACCGGCTTCCGGCCGGAACAGGGTCGCCCCCGCCACGCCGTTTTCGAAAAGAAACGCGAGGATCTCGCTGTACAGGAAATCGCGGGCGGAGCTGGTGTCTTCGTTGAGGTGAACGGTCACCTTCCGGGCTTCGCCGGGAGCGAGCATCATCTCCAATGTCCTATAAGAAACGGTTGGCCGCGCCTGAGCACTTCCTGAATTGTTCCTGACGCGCATGTCAGGCTGTGAATGCCGTGGCCGTTCTGCCTTTCGGAAACAACGATCCGATACTCTATTGGTTCTGTCATGAATTTGTTACCGAAAGACGACAGGTTTTTTTATCTGTTCGAACGTCACTCCCAAATCCTCTGCCGAGCCGCGAAACTCCTCCTGAGCGCGCTGAACGACGGTTATGACGGCGTGTGCCGGATAGAGAAGGAAATGAGCGCTATTGAAGACGAGGGCGATCGCGTCGTACACGAGATATTCAGACGCCTGCGCGAGACGTTCATCACACCCTTCGACCCGGAAGATATTCAGACGCTGGCCACGAGTCTCGACAATGTTCTGGACGGGATCGAAGATGCAACCTTCCGTATTGTGGCCTATCGGCTGAGGCCGATTCCGCCCGCGGTTCGTCAGCTTGCGGAAATGGTTTCCGGCTGCTGTACGAGTCTGACGCGAGCGATCGAAGCGCTTCATCGAAAGAAACCGGTGGTCGATTTCTGCATCGAAGTCAACCGGCTGGAAAACGAGGCGGACAACCTGGAACGCAATTTAATCGCGGAGCTTTTTCATAACGAATTGGATGCGGTCGCGCTCATACGGCAGAAAGAGATTTACGAACTGCTGGAAGCGACCACCGACCGGTGCGAGGATGTTGCGGACGTGATTCAGAACGTGTCGGTCAAAAACAATTGATGCGTCAATGAGCTCATTCGTTCTGGTCGTCATTATCATCGGCGTCGCGCTGATATTCGATTACATCAACGGTTTTCACGACGCGGCCAATTCGATCGCTACCGTGGTTTCCACGCGGGTATTGACACCGGCGGTGGCCGTGTTCTGGGCCGCGGTCTTCAATTTTCTGGCGGCTTATCTCTTCGGCACGGGCGTGGCCGCAACGATCGGCAGCGGATTCGTGAACGTCCGTCTGGTCACGCCCTGGGTGTTGCTCGCAGGAATAACGGGGGCCATTTTATGGGATCTCCTTACGTGGTATGTGGCCCTGCCTACCAGTTCCTCTCACGCTTTGATCGGAGGTTATGCCGGCGCCGCGTTTGCGAAAGCGGGTCTGAGGGGACTTGTCGCCGGGAAGTGGCTCATCGCTACGATTTTCATCGTCCTTTCTCCTCTCATCGGACTCGTGGCGGCCTATCTTCTGATGGTGGGTGTCTACTGGACATTTCAGCGATTCACTCCCACCTGGATGGATCGTCATTTCCGGCGTTATCAGCTCGTCTCGGCCGCCTTGTTGAGCTGTGCGCACGGCACGAACGACGCGCAAAAGACGATGGGGATTATCACCGCCGTTCTGGTTTCCGGAGGGTTGCAACGCGACTTCCACGTTCCTGCGTGGGTCATTGCCGCCTCGGGCGCCGCGATGGGCCTGGGCACGCTCAGTGGCGGTTGGCGAATCGTGCGCACGATGGGAACAAAGCTGACGCGGCTGCATCCGCGCAGCGGCTTCTGCGCCGAGACGGGAGCCGCGATCTCCATTCTGTTCGCGACGTATCTGGGGCTTCCGGTTTCGAGCACGCACGCGATTGCGGGAGCGATTGCCGGCGTTGGTTCGATTCAGCGAACCCGCGCCGTGCGTTGGCAGGTTGCGGGCGGGATTGTGACAGCGTGGGTGCTGACAATTCCGGCGTCGGCGCTGGCCGCCGCCGTCATCTATTCAGGCATTCGCCTGTTCATTTCCGGGGCAGCCTGATTTATCTGAATTGTGCCTGACGTGCATGTAAGGCGGGAAAGCCTCTACATTGGGGGTGTGCACTTCGCGCCGTTTCCGCCGTTCGATGTGACGATCCGCATTCTGGTCGCGGTAGGCTGCGGTCTTCTCGTCGGCTTGGAGCGGGAGTGGTCGCACAAGGAGGTCGGCGGACGCACCTTCACCATCGTGAGCCTGCTCGGGGCACTCGTCGCGCTCGTCTCGCAAAGCTTCATCGTCGCCGGATTGATCGGGGTGGTCGTGCTGATCGCGATATCGAGCGCAGGCAGTCTGACGATGCGCAGGACCGTGGAAACCACCACGGCCGCCGCCCTTATGGCTGTTTACGCCCTCGGAGTGCTCGCGGGACAAGGGCATGTCTTCACGCCCGCCGCCGCGGCCATCCTGATGACGCTCATCCTTTCGCTGAAACCGCAGCTCACGCGCTTCGCCGTGGGATTGAGCCAGGAAGAAGTGCGCAGCGCGACTCTGCTGGCCCTGATCGCCTTTGTGATCTATCCTGTGCTGCCGAACCGGTTCATCGATCCCTGGCGCATTTTCAATCCGCGGGAAGCGTGGCTCATCATCGTGCTGATTTCCGCCATCGGGTTCGTCAACTACATCCTGCTGCGGCTTTACAGCGCGCGGGCCTTGTATTACAGCGCCATTTTCGGCGGTCTGATCAACAGCACCGCGGCAATCGCCGAGCTCTCCTCGCTGCTGCGCGAAGCCGGAGGCGACGCCGAGGTGATGGCGCCGGCGATCAATCAGCTCACCGTGGTTTCGATGTTCGCGAGGAATCTCGCTCTGCTGGCTGTATTCAGCGCGGCGGCGGGCCTGATCGCGCTCTGGCCCATCGGCGCCATGGCCGCCGTATCGGGCGTTTTCGTCTGGCGGCGCTGGGGCTCGTCGGGATCGGCCGCGCCGTCGCTGCACCTCGGATCGCCGGTCGAACTGCGCAAGGTGCTGTCGTTTGGACTCCTGTTTCTTGTCATTCAATGGGCGAGCGCGTTCGCGCAGAAGATGATCGGGCCCTCCGCGATGATCGCGGTCAGCGCTTTGGGCGGACTCGCCAGCAGCGCCAGCGCCACCGCCGCAGCGGCTTTGCTCGCCGCGCACGGAAGCATCACACCGCGCGAGGCGGCGATTTCCACGCTCGCGGCATCCATTGCCAGCATGCTGATCAATCTGCCGATCGTGCACAGCCAGTTCCGGGATCGGCGGTTGATTCGTGCGCAAGCGCTCATTTCCGGCGGCGTGGCTCTGCTTGGTATCGCCGTCATGGCGGGGATGTCTTTTTTATGAGTGATTCCTGACACCAATGTAAGATTCGAAAGCTTTACATTGGAGTCGTGCGGATTCTGGTTGTGGAGGACGAGCCGAAGCTCGCGACAGCCGTAAAGCAGGGACTGGAAGCGAACGATCATACGGTCAGCATTGCGTTCACCGGCGAGGACGGCTTCTTTCTCGCCACGACTCAACCGTTCGATCTGCTGATCTTCGATATCATGCTGCCGGGCCGCGACGGCATCGAGATCATGGGCAGTCTGCGGCGGCTCGGGAAGCGCACGCCGATCCTTCTGCTGACTTCAAGAGACAGCCTCGAAGACCGCGTTCACGGGCTCGATTCGGGCGCCGACGATTATCTGACGAAACCATTCGCCCTTTCCGAACTGCAGGCGCATGTTCGCGCGCTGGGCCGACGCGGGTCGGTCGAGAGCGAATCCCTGCTGAGGCTGGAGGATCTCGAGATCGACCGGATTCGCCATACCGCCACGCGCGCGGGCCGGCCGCTCGATCTCACCGCGCGCGAGTTCGAGCTTCTGGAATACCTGATGCTTCAGGGCGACCGCGTGGTCTCGCGCGAAATGCTGACGCGCGAAGTCTGGAAGGAATCCGCCCGACACACGCCGATCGATAATGTAATTGACGTGCAGATCGCGCGCCTGCGGCGCAAACTGGACGATCCTCACCCGCGCAAAATGCTGCGCACGGTGCGCGGAGTGGGCTTCGTCCTGAGACCGGAGTAAGAATGCAACCCAAACGGCTCGGCACACGGCTGGCGCTTTCATATATTCTGCTGGCCGCCTGCATCATGGCCGTGTTTACCGCGGGCACGGGCGCCGCGCTCTACCTGCAGATGCGCGCGCAGACGGTGCGCTTCGCCATCGAAGACATCGAGACGATTGAAGGGCTGCTGGCATTTACGCCCGACGGGCGCGTGACCTTGCGCGAGGACTACCATAATCATCCGGAATCGCGGAAAGTGGTGGATCGCTATGTGGAAGTGCTGACGCCCGACGGCGCCGTGTTGTACCGGAACGAGCGGCTTGCCGGCGAAACTCTCGGAGGCGCGGTAATCCCGAATGAAGGCGTCGGCGGATACTCGCCGCGGCGCACCAATCTCGCGGATGGAACGCCTGTGGTGCTGGTCAGCCGTCATCACGTTCTCGCGGGACATCCGATTCTGATCCGGCTGGGGCAGACTGAAGAACCGATTTACCGCGCAATGGAGCTCTTCGCTATCGCCGCCGCGTTGATGTTTCCCCTGGTGATCGGGGCTTCCACATTTGCCGCGAGGCGGGTATCGCGCAGCATCCTCGCGCCCGTGCAGGCGATCGCCGTGCGCGCCGGGCAGATCACGTCCAACCGGCTGCACGAACGCATTCCCGTTCATGGAACCGGGGATGAGATCGATCAGTTGGCTGACGTCTTTAACCAAACACTGGCCAGGCTCGACGATTCTTTCCGGCAGCTGCGCCAGTTCACCGCCGATGCCTCGCACGAACTTCGCACGCCGCTGGCCGCGATTCGCGCCATCGGCGAAGTCGGACTCGATCACGACGGGAGTAAACATGAGTATCGCGAACTCGTCGGCAGCATGCTCGAAGAGGTAAATCGGCTCACCCGCCTGGTTGACGATCTGCTGATGATTTCGCGCGGCGACGCGGGCACGATTCAACTCAACAGCGCCCCGGTGCCCATGCTGGATCTTGCGCGCGACACGATCTCGCTGCTGGAGCCGCTCGCTGACGAAAAGGAACAGACGCTGGATCTGAGAGGCGATGAAAGGGCGACCGTGGAAGGAGATCCCGTTTTCCTTCGACAGGCGTTGATCAACGTGGTGCATAACGCGGTCAAATATTCGCCCCGCAACGAAACCATCTTTCTGCGCGTGGATCGTGAAACGCCGGGGTTTGTCACCGTTTCCGTGCAGGATGCCGGGCCAGGGATTTCACCCGAGCACGCGTCCCGGATCTTCGACCGCTTCTACCGCGTGGACCAGGGACGCTCGCGCGATATCGGAGGCTTCGGATTGGGCCTGGCCATTGCGCAATGGGCCGTCGAGGCGCATAGAGGAGCAATCTCAGTCTCCAGCGAACCCGGCGATGGAAGCACATTCCGTATCTCGCTCCCCGACCTCCATCCGGGTCAGGAATAAGTTCAGAATTATCGTGCGCCCGGTAGGGCACGCCGGAATCCGCGCCAGATCTTGTACCCATGCTCCGCTGCTTCCCGCGGCGAATCGAATCTCCGATTTCTTTGATCACCCTCAGCGATCCACTGCGTTCCATCAACCTCGCGGATGAAGCCGACGACTGTTTCCGGCGCATTAAATTCCAGACTCACGGCAATTCGCTTAAGATTCGCCGTCCCCCACATCCCCAGTTTCGGAATTTGTTCCATTCCTGATGATGTAACTTCGGGTATGCGTCATGCAAGTTTGTGAGAGGCGCTGCGCGGAATCCCAAACGCTCGCGCCGTGCGACGATTCCCCGCAGCGAAGGCGCGATCCAGGCCTGTGACGTGATCGCCATCGCTGATTCCGTGGTTGAGGAATATACACAGAGCTATGTGACGCGATACAGAAGCAGGATCAATCAACGCCAGGAAACTCAGGAAGTATCCGACACAGGCGTTGAATCTGCCGCGATGCATGGCTGCGAGGGAACGCGCGATCCAGCTGACATTATCCCCGATCGGGTGCTGGAACAAGCGGTCGACGAGATGGATTTCATCCCCGCGACGATGGATCGCAGTGCGAAAATGCACACCGACGGTTTGGCGTGTATCTTCCGATGATATTCGGACGAAAACAGCCTAAAAAGACCATGCGAACGGGATTGGAAAAACTCTGGCGCCGCTGTTCTGGGCTGTCTCCGCCACCTGCAACTCGATTCGATCGGTGGACGGGGTGAGAACCGCGCCGCATCAGCTGTGCACGTGTTTCGCGCGTCGCTGGATAACAAGGGGCCGGACGCATCGGTCCGGATCTCCTGGTTCCCTTCCTGCCCCCCGGAGGGAAGGGCCTGGTCGTATACCACCGAAGAGGCGGGCGATCGGGGCCTTCGTGGCCGAGATGCGGCGCCGCTATTTGGCGATTTCTTCGGGTCCTGCTGGTGTTCCCCATCAATATGGCGATGCTGATTATCACAACCATCGGGCGCAACTTTGGCGCAGATGTAGATGGATTTCTTGACGACGGTATCGCACGAACTGCGGATGCCGTTGACGGGTCATCATCTCCGGGACCGACAATATCTGCAACGGCGTGGTCGTGAGGGTCAGCAGATGAAATGAAACAGTATGGATCGGTGATCGGCAACCAGGCGAGACAGCGCTACGGTCTCGTGGAAAGAATCCTCCTATTTGCCTCTTCGTGCCGCGGACGTTTGCGGTACGAGCTGAGGCCGGTCGACCTGCACCAGGCGATTGACGTGGCCCTGGCCAATGCAGCGGGCCTGATCGAAGCGGCCCATGCGACCGTGCAATGCGAAATTCCCGAAGGGCTGCCTCTTGTGGTCGCCAATGCCGAGGCTCTGTCGCAATGCCTGCAGAACCTGATTACGATTGCGCTCAAGTATGCGAGCGGAGCTCGCAGGATCGGGATTCGCACCGCGGAGCGAACATGGCGTTGCGCGTAGGGAAGTCTGCGTCAGCGTTTCAGATCGCGGGATCGGGACTGATCCCTCGGACCCGCCCCACATCTTCGAGCCGTTCTACAGAAGCGAGTCGGCGAGGGTGGCGCAGATTCACGGAGTATCGCTGAGGCGTCAGCCTGAGGCCATGAATCACCGCCTCGGGTCGTGGGGCGTCCGGATCGCGGGATTTACCCCTGATGATGGCCATCATTCCACCGTCCTCATGTCCCAGAATGTGGCAATGATAGACGAAATCGCCAATGTCGGGTCCGCGGAAATCCATGCGCAGGGTAACGCTTGGATAAGGCCCGGAGCCACTCCAGTAAGGTATCTGAATAGTATCGAGAAACTGGCCATTTGATACGGGAACTCCATTCTGAGCCACTTCCAGGAAATGGATCTGGTGAATGTGAAATTCGTGGTTCTCCATCGCCCGGTTCTGGATGGTCCAGAGTTCAACCGAACCCTGAGTCGTTGTAATCGCGGGCGGATTATTGGGATC
>JASHSD010000667.1 GCA_030036985.1 Bryobacteraceae bacterium | reverse complement strand
GTTCTGGCCGCGGCGGACTGGCTTTGGAAGCCGTTTCCCGCCGGATCGAGCGGCTCGGCCGCAACGCTCAACGTGCTGGTCGAAGAACATGAAGCGCAGACGCCGCCGCGGCCGTCGATGCCTCGCGGAAGAAATCACATCGTCTCAATGGTGCACGGGCCCGATAATTTCGCCGTGTGCGATCTGGCCGGCGTTTTCTCTTTCATCTGCCTGACTCGCGATGTCGCGCGCAATCGGGCCTACGTCCGCTACCACTTTCTTGAGCCGGCCGCGTGCATGATGATCGACTCGCGCCACCTGGCTCCGGTGCACGCGTCGTGCGCCGCATTGAACGGACGGGCCGTCCTCTTGTGCGGCGACTCAGGCGCCGGAAAAACCTCGCTCGTTTATGCCTGCGCACGCAGAGGCTGGACATATCTTTCCGACGACGCGACCCACGTCGTTCGCAACCGAAGCGATCGCGAGGTTGTCGGTCGGCCATTCCGGATTCGTTTCCGTGAGTCGGCGCGTCTGCTTTTCCCGGAGCTGCGCCAATTCGATCCCGAACCGCGGCCCAGCGGGAAGCTCGA
Source organism: Bryobacteraceae bacterium (assembly GCA_030036985.1). Taxonomy (GTDB): domain Bacteria; phylum Acidobacteriota; class Terriglobia; order Bryobacterales; family Bryobacteraceae; genus BOG-234. The sequence continues at coordinate 12,828 of JASHSD010000667.1, read as the reverse complement.
TATCGAGGTTGAGACGGCGGCGCTGGGAATGTCTGTCGCGCTTTCGGCAAGGGCCGCTCACATCGTTTTTCTCAATCGTGCGTCCGAGCCGGTCGAGCCGCGCCTCGCGCCGTTCGACCGAACCGAAGCGGCGCGCCGTCTTGAGAATCTGATCTGTTACGGCAGCGAGTATATTCGTGCGGCACAGAGCCGCACCATGGCAGATTTTCTGCATCTCCCGATTTCGGAGTTGACTTACGGCAACCTGGACGGTGCGGAAGAAGCTCTCCGCAAATTGGTCGGCGGCTAAACGCGACTTCAGTCGCGTTTTTGGGCGCCACCGGTAAGGACGCGACTGAAGTCGCGTGTCCGAGCCTGTTTCCTGGGGTAAAGGTTGTGGAGGTTCCTTCTTGATATCGAGACGGCATCCGCAATTCTGGTGGGGCCGGCGCTTCGGCGCTGCGGCCGCCCTTCCGGGCGGCCTGAAGTTCACGAGAAATTCGGGTTCACAGCAGGACTCTGTCGAGCGTCGCGCCGGGCAGAAGCCCGGCGGCTGGCCCGAAGACCTGCCCCACAAAACCTGGTGAAAGGATACTAAGGACCACATGACTCCGCGCGCGCAACTCACCGCTGTCCTCAAAGCGCTGCGGTTCCACGATGGCTGTGTCCGGGATCTCTCAAACATTCCCGCAAACGACTGGCGTGGTCTGCTGCGCGCCCTCGATCGGGCGCACCTCACGCTTGCGCTTGCCTCTCGTTGCCGCAACTCTCTTCCGGAAACGGTCCGTCACCGCCTCGAAACCAATCTCGCGGCAAACCGCGTTCGCTACGACCGGCTCATCGCCGCGCAGAGCCTGATCACTGACGCCCTTTCGTCGAACGGACTCGACTACGTCGTGTTGAAGGGCCTCGCGCAGTGGCCCTGGTACTCGGACGACCCGGCCTTACGCCCTCAGTACGACATCGATATTTACGTTCCCGCGGAGTCGATGGACGCCGCTGTCCGGACGGTTCAGTCTTTGGGGTACAGCTTCGCCGGCGACGTGCTCGATCAGGGCTCCGACCACCTGCCCGTCATGATCCGCCGCACCGGCTGGACCTGGCGAGGCGATTACTTCGATCCCGAAATGCCGCATTCCCTCGAACTTCATTTCCGCTTCTGGAACGCTTCCATGATGCGTTTCTGTACGGAAGACTTCAGCCGATTCCGGCGCCGGCGCGTCGAGAGGCAGGTGGGCGCTCTTCGATTTCAAACGCTCCACCCCGTCGACGGACTTTCATATTCCGCAATGCATCTGGTGCGGCATCTTCTCAATGGCGACATGCGCCTCAGCCACGTTTACGAGATCGCGCATTTCCTCGAAAGGTCGTCCACGGCCGATGGGTTCTGGGCCGAATGGCGAGAGACAGCTCTGCCGCGGACCCGCGCCATGGAGGGAATCGCATTTCGGCTGGCCTCGGATTGGTTTCATTGTGCACTCCATCCCGAGGCGCGCGAGGCCATCCGGTCGCTGCCTGCCAATATTCAGCGCTGGTTTTCATTCTATGCCTCCGCGCCGGGGTGGTCGCCGTCGACCGCGGCAGTCGGGTCTGCGAAGAACGAGATCTGGCTTCATTTCTGTCTCCTCGACAACGCCGGAGACAGGTGGCGGATCGCCTCGCGCCGCCTGTTTCCCCGACGGCGCACGCGTGTTCTTCTCGATCCTCACATCCCCGCCGCCAAGGCCGGCCGAGCGCTTCGGATCAGGCGGCTCTTATTCGAAGTTTCATTCATTGCACGGCGCGCGCTGCACCACTTCGGCACGCTCGCCCCCACTATCCTCGGCGGCCTTCGCTGGTATTTTGGAAGCGGCTCTCCAGCAGATCGCAAACGCTGCTCCGAAACCGCTCGACCCTGAATCGCCGCTCCCATTCCTCTCTGCCCGCGACGGAGAGCCGATGCATCAGCTGCCGGTCTTCCAGCAACGTCCCGATCGCCAGCGCCAGCGATTCCGGATCGGCGCGCTCAGTCAACAGACCTGTCCGCAGGTGATCGACGATCTCCGGAATTCCACCCGCTCGATACGCCACCACCGGTGCGCCGGCCGAGAGGGCCTCCATGATGACCCTTGCCGCCGCTTCGTCCGGACCCGACGGCACTACCACAATCTCCAGGTTGTGCAGCGCTCTTTCGATAGGGTCCGCCCACCCGCAAAATTTCACCGTGGCGCCCTGAACCGCCGATCTGACTTGAGCCTCGTAGGCGGGATCGGCAAACAGCGGCGATCCGTGAATGAAGAATTCGGCGCTCACGCCGTTCTTCCGGAGCCGCTCCGCTGCGCGCACAAAATCGAGCTGGCCCTTCTCGGGAGCGATCCGTCCAATGATCCCGATGCGCGCCGGCCGACGGTCGAATGTGCGTGTTCCCTGCAGGAGATCCGCCACGCCGGCGTAGATGACGCGCGCGCGCGGGTAATCGCGGGCAACGTAGGCCGACACGGCAATCACAAGCGCGTTCGTTGCGCCGACAATCGACCGCACGAGTTTCCGGCAATACCAGCTTCGGGGGCGGTGATGAGCGTGAAAGACTACCGGGCGGGAGATGCCCACTACCGCCGGCAGCGCTCTCGGGCCGTTCACGTAAACAAGGTCAATTCGCTCCCGCTTCACAATGGTTCGGACGGCCGCAGCCGCGCGCGGCACATCCGTGCCGAACTGCCAAAAATCCCGGATGGTTTTTCGCCCGCTCGAGTAGTTTTTCAACGGAAGTTCATATGTCGGTATTTTCGAACTTTGACACCAACCGACGAGTTGTCCATTGCCCGGGACCATCAGGAGCGATTCCCAGCCTCGCCGCAGGATCTCAGGCATAAGGTCGCGCAGGCAGAATTGAGCCCCGCCGGGGTCGCTGTACTGATCGAGGAACAGGATTTTCAATCGGCCGTTCTTCGCGTCGCGATGGCAAGCACCCAGAAATAAACGGGGAGCACCCGCCAGTAAGTGATCGCGTCCGCCGTCAGCATCTGAACGGTTTCCCCGCACCAGAAGCAGAAGATCCAGACGCCGAAGAACGACGTTTCCGCGCGATGCGATCGTGCGGCGCGATATGTCGTGCGGAATATCGCGACATTGAGCGCGGCGAACGCCGCCACACCGACGATTCCGGTCTCGACCAGCAGACTCAGCCAGGTGTTGTCCGCTACGACACGGGATCCGATGTAGCTCGTGTAAGGAATCGTCTTGTAGCCGATGCCGAATACCAGGTTCCAGGGGTGTTGCCGGAGAAAATCGGTCAGGATCTTCCAGTTTCCGAGACGCCCGGAGAGCACGAAGTCCGGATAGGACCAGAAATACCGGGCGGATTGGACCAGCCTGTATGCATAGTTTGCCCAGAATGCCGGTATCGCGAAACGTACAACAATCACCGCGCCGATGCAGCCGAGCGAGGCCGGGAGGAGGGCCCGGAAATTCGCGCGCGTCCGGAAATTCGTCCGATGCAGAAGCACGAATGTGAAGCCCGCGGTTGCCGCGGCAACAACCGAGGCCCGCGAAGAGGAAAGGATCAACGCTACGGAAAAAACGAGGGCGGCGGGAAGCAACAGCAGGGGTGAATATACGCGCCGGCCTTTCAATGGGAACGCCGCCGCCAGAATCATGACAAGAAAAAACGTGCAGAAGCTCCCCAGCGTACTGGATTCATAGAACACGCCTTGCGCCCGACGCATGACGCCGGAGCTCAGCCACACGAATTGGTGTGCGAAGCGCGCCGGAGGATGCAGCTGAAAATAGAAATCGATGCAGGCGAATGCGGCTCCGGCGGCTGCAATGCCGAGCAGTATGCGGGCAATGAGTTGAGACTCCGAATGCGCGTTCAGGGGAGCCGTGAACGTGCGAAGAAAGACGCCGACGCCGATGCCCAACAGCAGAACGCGCCCCAGACTCTCCAAGGCAATCTGCCATCCGGAGTATCTTGCGGCGAATGCCGAACTTGCCGCCGCGATGATCCAAAAGGTCAGGAATCGAAGGGGCAGGCCGCGAAGCAGCCGATTGCCGACGCGCCGCCATTCCGCAATTTGAAGAACCGCAGGCCCCAATCCGACCAGGGCAATCAATGGCGCAATGTGAGCGCCCGAGTTTCCGATCGGAAAAGGAAACGGCGGCAGGAGCAGCAGGAAGGCGAAGAGGACGACGAGCCACGGATCCGCAATACCCAATCTCGCCCAGCTGAAGATCGGACGTTTGGGTTCGATTTCATTAACGACACTGGCCCCGGGCACAAGATGGCTCTGAAGTATTGGACCGCTCGCGAGGGATTGAGGGAACGGCTAATCTCAGGCGCGGATACTAGCTGCTTCCCCACTCGAGAATCCTTCTGGTGCACCCGGAAAACGGATTGACCGGCGTGCTTCTGATGTAATTGGGGCAGCCAACGAGGTCCGTACCCGGAACTCCCGAGAAGGCAGAACGGGTCCGAGCTGCGATGCGCCGGCGCCGCGCGACTGCTCCCGATATATAGGGTGCGCCGCTGTCGATGACGACCGGGGACACGGTGGTTCACACGTTCCAGTACACGCCGCGGCTCGAGTCGCAATCCATTCAGGCCGTGCAGGGACCGAACACTCTGCTGAACCTCGGCCTGAACTGGGGATCGAACAGCGCTAAGAGCAACGGCACAATGCTCGACAACGGCAGATTACAGAGCCAGAGCATCGCCTAGCCCGCGACGAGCGCCACGCAGAATTACACCCAAACGTACAGCTACGACAACGCCAACCGTCTGACCAATATCGCGGAATCGAATACGGCGAGCCAGGGCTGGACGCAGGCGTATGTGTACGACAATCTCGGCAACCGGGCCGTGGCCACGACCGGAACCACCATGCTGGCGGGGCCGTCAAACTTTACGCCGCAGACCTCTCTGACTTCGTCGCCTCCGCCGAATAACGGGGCGAACTGGCCGTGCAATCCGACTACCAACCAGTGGGCGGCGCCAGCGGCGGCGTACGATCAGGCCGGGAATATGACGGGTCTGCGGACGCAGTCGATGACATACGACGCGGAGTCGCGGCTGACGGGGTGGAGCGATTCGAGTACGGGCGCAACTGCATCGATCGTTTATGATGGCGACGGAAGGCGGGTGTCGAAGACGACAAGCACCACGGGAACGACGGTGTATGTGTACGATCCGACCGGGAACCTGGCGGTGGAATACGGCGGCCCAGCGCCGACCACGACCGGTACCCAGTACCTGAGCCAGGACCACTTGGGCAGCACGCGGCTGGTGACAAACGTCACGAACGCGACGACAAGTGTTCTGGGGTGTCATGATTACCTGCCGTTTGGGGAGCAGATTCCGGCCGGTGAGGGCCGCAGCGTAGTAAGCTGCTACGGACAGACGGATACGAATATCCAGTTCACCGGCCAGGAGCGAGATCCGGAGACCGCACCCGGCGGCAGCGATCAGGACGGCTTCGATAATTTCCTCGCGAGGATGATGGCTTCGGGACAGGGCCGGTTTTTGAGCCCCGACCCCGAGGGGGTAAGCGCATCCATTTTCGATCCACAACGCTGGAACGGGTACTCATATGCAGTCAACAGCCCGATGGTCTTTGTTGATCGGAACGGCGAAAACCCGTTGTTAGCTGCGGCTCTCACCGGTGCGATCGTTGGGGCGGCCGGGGGCGCTATTGGTGACGTGTTGAGTCAGCTAACTCAGAACGGAGCGAACTTTTCTGCGATCAATCGTGGTGAAGTTGGCGCCGCCGCGTTGGGAGGCCTTGTCTCGGGCGGACTTGCCGGTCTTACTCTCGGCCTGCTCCCAACGCCCGCAGTGTTAACAACCAACTATCTCTTGACCAGCGCCGCAGTCAATGGCGGCGCAAATGCCGTCGGTGGCGCCGTGCAGCGGGAAGCCAACGATATTCTGGATGTTCCGCAGAATAGCAATCCTGCGGATTTCGGAGCGATTGCCAAGGACATCGGAACGGGGGCGGTCGGTGGGGCCGCGGGTACCAAGATCGCTTATGTCTTATTTCCGCTCCCAAACGTCAAGCAGGAATTGGCGCTGATTGCGAACTCAAGTCGAAGATCCCTACGTGCGGGGAAAGTTGCGGCATTTCAACAGTACGCAAACCTACAGGAGATCGGAAACATGGTCGCCAGCGCCGTAACGGGTACTGCTGTTGCGAACACTCTGACCAACATATTGCCGAGTTGGCTGTCTTTCATAACCTTCGGTCTGGGGCGGACGCCAGTTGTCACCTCCACTATTTGTTATCCAACGGAGAACGGTATCCAAATTTGCCAGTGAATGTCACGAAGTATGAGTCAAAATGAAAGCAAATACCCAAGCGGGGACCCCGTACGATGGGCACAAGCGCAAACGGCGATCTTTATCAAACGGAAGCTAAAGCGTTACGCGCTCTTGATGCTGATAAACATGGCCTTAATGAGTTTGTTTTTAAAGGGAATGCCAGCCCACTTCTTAGCGCCAATACTCTGGGTGCCGCTGGCCGTCTCCTTCCTCTGCTTTTTCGCGCCAACGCTTTACTTCTCGGCAATGCTCTTCGGGGAGTGGTTGTACAAGAAGCAGCATCCGCAATAACCCGATCGATGGCGGGTGGGCTAAATGGGGCGGTCTTGCCCACCGGTGCTTAGTCACCGAATCTTCTTCCGAGTGACGCGGCAAACTTCTCAATCAGTCGGTTGTTAACGGCCCTCGGAGAAACGAGCCAGTGGGCCTACCGGAGTTGACGGCATGCGGCCGCTCAATTACACCTTCTACAACGAATTGCTCGTTTTCACGGGCGTATCCAAGCGGCCACTCTGACTCCTTAAACCTATTTTTGTACGATAGATGATTTTAGCGGGCCAAGGATGGCAAGAAGTTCTCCCTTTTCCTTCTCCGGGACCCCGAGCTTGTCGAGGACCGCAATCAGATCCTGCACAACCGCGTCGAAGGCTTCACTGGTCACCCCGCGGCCTTTATGCACGGTAACCATGTCGGGCCCGGTGTAATGACACGGACCGCCGGTATTTTGGCATACAAATTCGTAGAGTTTGGCCTTATAAGCCGCGGTGTTCGCAGGACTGGAGGCGGCGTGAGCGAACCATTTGTTTATACGGCCATCGGTCAGGATGCTGTCGACCAGGCCGCTGGTAACGGCTTCGACAGCGGGTTGACCCCCGAGACGCTCGTACAGAGATTGCTCGGCATTGGCGGCCTGAGCGCTTAATGCCAGACCTGCGATTACGATCAGACTCGATCCATAGGACTTCCACGATTTTATATTCATAAACCGGCAGACTCACCTTTGATAACGCGGAGCAAAGTGAAGTTTAAACTGGATTATCACATGGGAAATGCTAAACTGTCAATCAGAATTCCACTTTAAATGGAGGTGATGTGCGCCTTTCACTTCATTCCGACTATGCCTTTCGCATGCTGATCCACGCCGGCCTGCGCGCGCCAATGCTCACGACAGTCGGAGAGGTAGCAAAGGACTTCTCTCTCTCTGCGACGCATCTCAATAAGGTAGCCCAGACGCTGGCTGCTCATGGTTACCTTCAGACGGTTCGCGGCCGTTCGGGCGGACTTCGTCTGATTCGGGATCCGAAGTCCATTCGATTAGGTCAGGTGGCAAAAGTGACTGAGCCGGATTTCCATCTGGCGCCCTGCATGTCGCCGACTGCCGAAACATGTCCGATTTACGAACCATGCGTACTGCGAGGCGCTCTTGTCCAGGCGGCGGAAGCTTTCGTGGCGCGGCTCGATCAATGGACTCTCGCCGACTTAATCGCGAAACGCCGACCTCTTTTGATCGGCATTGAATCGGCGCGGATCGAGCAGTCCCCGGCCAATAGCTTGCCTCGCACACTTCATCCAAAGCGAAACAGTCCCAAAAAGCGGGTTCCCGAGCGCGATCGCCGCGGGCGATGATGGAGTTTTGACACGGCTTTGCTCCGGTCGAACCTTGCGTTGAAGCCAAGCTTCGACATCCATTCGTCGCGTTATTATTTGCCCTGATCCGCCACAGCCGCCTTCGCAGCGCCCGTCGGCGCGGCAGCGGGTTTCGGGACGGCAAAGGAATAAGTGATCAGCCCGATAACCAGCACGAGGATCGGCATATGTACCCAACGAACGGTCGGCGACCACGACACCTTGCCGAGTCCGTCAACATCATCCGTAAATTTGTTCGCATTCATCGAATAACGTGGAGCATCCGCATCCCCGGCGACCACCTTTTCGTACAATTTCCGATACAATCTCTCCTCACGCAGATAATACCCGTCAAGCACCCAAAAGCAGATCGCCGGGAAAGCAGCGCAATCGACAACCGTGAGTCCGCGTCCTTCGCCGCCAGACCCCCAAGTACGGTAATGACCCCAATGGCCCAGGTTTTTATCGAAAACGAATTACCGGACAGCCGGTTGATAACGCCCTGGATCAGATCGAGATGTTTTCGAAAATCATCATCCATAATGACCAGTCTAGTTCGGACACGCTACTTTAGTCGCGTCTCAATTTTGTTCAACCACTCCCTTGCGGTCGTGGCTCAGAAGCCCGTTCCGAGCCGCGCGCGCAAGCAAGCGGTTTTTCCGTCCTGAAAACGCGACTGAAGTCGCGTGTCCAGGTATTTCCTATGGGATGCCGTCGAGCACTTTCTTCCAGGCCGACCGCACCTGCGGCACGATGATCTTATCGAACGTCTCCCGGACCTGCGAGAGCCGGGCCGCGTCGTAGATATCGACCTTCGGGAGGTAGGGGTGGTCCTTTCGCATAATGTCAGCGTGCCACGCGGAATATGGCTCGCTAACCCGGTCCGCCCCTATAAACCCGCCCTCTTCCTCCGCAATCACAAAAATAAGACGCTCGTCGTTGTCCGGATTGGGGCCACCCGGACTATCGATAACGATGGACTCATTCGCCTTCCGGTACTCGAACTCGCAGTAGTTCACGGCTGCGTCGGGCGGAACCTGAAACATCACGTTCTGAACCAGTTGTATGAAGACCCGGGAAGTTGCACAACCTTCCGTGAGATCCGCCATTACCTGTCTGTTGTCGCCTTCGTGAGCCTTATAGTAGAACCCATGAAACGATTCGTCGCTGAGTAGGGTGTATACGGTGTCGGCGAGAAGATTGCGCTTCCGCCGATCCTCTTTGGTTATGTTGTCCATCCGGATCACGCTGCGGATGAAGTACCAGTAGCGCCGGTTCACGGGCTTGTCCGTCGTCGTATCCGGAGGGCGGCTGGTAAACGAAAGAAAGAACTCATTGCCTGACCGAATCGTGCGGACCACGCGGTCGAAATACTCCTGCTGATCCTCACTCCACGACCGCTTGTACTTTTGGAGGATCATGTCGTAATACCATTCGAAATCGGCCAGGCCGCGGTTTTTTTCGAGCTTGATCAGCGCCTCGCGGATCTGCCGCTGGTAGTTCGGCTGGCCGTCCAGCAGTTCCTCCAGGGCATTCGCGATGCGTTCGACCGTGTTCCGCTGCTCCTGAAACTGGCGGTTGTTCTCGTGCCTGCGGCATAATTCCACATATTCGGCCACCCCTCCGATGTTCCTGACGCCGTGCGCGGCAAAGAGCGGGATGAGTTCCGGAAAGTCGCAGATCACCTTGCGGAGACCTCGGGCCGCCCGATCAAAATACTCCTGCTGCGCCTCCGGCCAGCGCGGCCTGAATGCAAAGGCGATCAGTTCGTAGTACCACTCGAAATGCGCCGTTCTTCGATTCTGTTCGAGCAGAATGACTGCCCGCCGCGTTTGGCCCTTGTAGGTCGGCTGCTGCGCCAATGCCGCATCCAGCGACCGCCTCACCTGCTCCAGGATTCCTCGCTGCAGCTGAAACTGAGTATTCGTCGCGTTGTTCGCGCATAAATCGATATAGTTTTGGATTTTTCCGATGTCATCCGCTGAATTATCGGAAAATAGGCGGAACAGATCTGGGAAATCGCAGATCATAAATTCAGTTTTCCTTTTTGCTTCGCCAGAATGCCGTTTAAACGATCGATCTCGCTCTGCAGCCTTTCGACCTGGGCGCCGCGGGCGTCGTCCGCAAGTTTCCTGTCCCGGACCTTCGCGGCCTTCTCGATAAGCCGCTGCTCCTGCCACAGCCGGTCGAGCGTTGCCTCCTCATCGGGCGCGCGGTTCGATTTCTTCTCGAGCCGTCCGATCTCGCTCACAACCTTCTCCAGTGCGCCGGAGGAGGCTTTTGCGGAGTACTCCAGATACAGGCGGTCGACGTCTTCAATATCGAAGACCAGCCTGTACAGCTCAGCCGCGTCGATCCCGAGGAAATCGCGCTCGATAGGTTCCAGGACGAAACGGTCGGCAGCGGCGTCACGGCGCAGCACTGCAACCTCGTTGCGGTCGCATCCCGCTACAATGAGCGGGCTGTGGGCTGAGACGATGAACTGTACGTTCGGGAAGGTTGCCGTGAGCAGACCCATGATTTTCTGCTGCCAACGTGGATGCAGGTGTGCGTCCAGTTCATCGATGATGACGATCGCCGCGGCGCTCAGCAGGGCGTCCGGCCTGAGGTTCGGCCTCAGCGATTGCAGGAAAGTGTAGATAAGCCCAAAAATCGCCAGCACCGAAAGAGTTCCCTGCGAGGCATTCTGAATAGCGAGCGGCCGATCTTCGTTACCGGCCGTCTTCACAAGAATTTCGAACGCGGTGTCTTCCCCGCGCGAGATGCTGAAAAACGCGAACTTCTCATCTTCCGTGAGATCCCGAACCACCTTCTCGATAAGTCGGAACAGCGGCTGATCGAAACTCCGGTTCCGCTCGTAGTAGTCGAGCCCCAGCTTAACCAGAAGATCCTTGATCACGTTGTCGAACGGCTCCTGCGTCAGGAAATTCCGGGAGCCGTTGCGGCTTAGTTTCGACGGAACCGAGGACGGCGTGATGCCGTGCACGGAACGGTTCACGAATCGCGCGTCGGGAATCGCGAGCAGCGGTATCTTCCCCGCGGTCACATTGAAGTAGACCGGATCGCGCACGGTCTTTTCCTCCTTGCCGTTCCGCTCGACCGTCAGCGTCAGCAGCGGCGAACCGGTTTCATGGCCGGACTTGCCGTTCGCCTGTTCCACCGGAAAGAGGAGGGCGCTGTTTTCCACGCTCGACTGGATCACGGCGGCCAGCGTGCGCAGCAGCAGGGACTTTCCATAACCGTTCTTGCCCAGCAGAACATTGACGCGCCGCGCAAACGTGTAACGCCCTTCCTCGAAGAACCGCACATCCTTCCACTCGAACGAGCGAAGCAGAAAGGTATCCGGAAGATTGCGGTTGAACTGCGCCTCTTCCTGCCGCTCGCGCTCCGCGCGCAGGACCTCTAAGTTCCGGAAAGTGGGATCGGCGAGCACATTCTTCACGGGCTCATCCGTCCGTGCCTCAACCATGCCGCGGAGCGTCTTCCCGGCGATATAACCGGCCGAGGAAACTCCCGTCAGGACAAGCAACCACACGGGTGGCGACGGCAGATCGGCGATCACCTCCGACCGAAGCAAAACCAGCAAATAGATCCCGGACGCGAGGACCGTCCAGAGAAAGAACTGGAGCCTGTCGATGGCAACCCGTCCGTCGATCGTAATGAAATCGGCGACGGATGGCACGAACTTCAGCTGCGGCGTCCCCCGCGTGGTAACGATCGCCGAGACCATTGCCGTCGCGCCCGAGATACCCAAAAGGACAAGAACGCCATTTGTAACGGCCGGGAACCCACCGCCGGAAACGCCCGCGCGGGAGAGAAGGACATAGGTGTACGCGAACACCGTCGTAAGGCTCCAGTCGTAGAACTGGAACCGGTAAAGACTGTACCTTCCGGTATGCGCGTCCAGCAGCAGGGTTCTCGATGCGCCCGGACCCGCGCCGAAACGAAGCACGGCCCACGGAATCGCCGCGATGAACAACGTTACGCACAGCGCGCCGGCGATGGAAACAGCGCGGGATGTGGATGTGATTTGAAGAGTCTGAGCGGGACTCATCCAGTCGCCGTAACCCGCCGCTATTTGCATCTGATTACCGGCCGGCGCCGGTACGCCACAAAGGATGATCTGATCGGGACTCTTCACTTCGCCATGTATTTGCTGCGGGGCGGGCGCCTGTCTCGTTGCGCCGGGCAGACTGGAACAACCATCCCAGCTGATATTCACGCGCGCTCCATCGATCAGGACGACATTGTCGGCGGGGGTGTCCGTCAGAAAACCGGTACCGTTCAGAGTGATTCGCAGCATCCGGGCGGGAATCGGATTTCCCTGGGACTGCGCGGGATTGGGCAGGAATTGAATATAACTCGACCAGGAGTTTGGTCCGAACGGCGCCAAGGTGACCTTGGTAAACCCCACGGGAAGAACAGAGAGCTTGGATGCGGCCGTGTACCTGTGATCGTGGCCGAGGACGCTGACCACGTATTCGCCGTATGGTATGTCGCTCGGTACTTTCGCGCTGACAAGATACCCGCCCGAGTCCACAGTCGCCGGCAGTGAGAAGCTTTGGCCCTCACGCTCGAGTATGATCTTTACGACATCGTAGCTCGTCAGTGCAGTATCCACCCTCACCGAGATCTCGGATCCCCGAACTGCGCGGTCATCCGTCAGGGTCGCCGGTGCGGCGGCGGTTGCCCCGGACAGGAGGGCGGAGCAGATCGAGGTCAGCAAAAGAACCCGCACGCACGGCGACATCTGTCAAAAACGTCCAGCTGCGGCGCCGTGAGCGCCGAGATGGCCCTCAATATCGGCCACCACGTCCCGCATCAGAGAAAGATAGTTTCGCGACTGCGCCAACTTCGCGCGAAGGGGCGTAGGATCTTCGATTGCGTCTTTCTGCGCCATCTCGGCCGCCGCGCCTCCCGGCGCGCCCACC